>CAZOOT010000156.1:0-6774 GCA_964581455.1 uncultured Chitinophaga sp.
AGGCAGTTGGTAAAGTATTCTTCACCATCCACATTCACCACGATATCCATTAACGATATATCTTCGGGCTTTTTCCCCAGGCTAAATCCACCGTTGGGTCCCTTTGTTGAAACCAGTAATTTCTGTTTCACCAGGTTTTGTAAAATCTTACCCAGAAAGGGTGAGGAGATTTTAAGATCTTCGGAGATTTTCCTGATCCCGATGCGGCCATCGTCTTTCGAGTATTTGGAAAGATAAATCAGCGCGCGCAATGCGTATTTACAAGTATTAGACAACATAACACAAATTTTATTGATGATTTATTATTGATGATTTATTATTGATGATTTATTATTGATGATTTATTATTGATGATTATTCTTTTTCCAGGAATGGCTGAATGAATGAGGGGCAAAAGGAGGCATCTCTTTCTGGTTGCCCAGGGGACTACCGGCCAGTTTGAACAGACGGCGCTTAATTCTCCCATTGATTAAATCAAGTCGCTTCCGGCTCGAAAAAACATAGCCGTATGCCTTCATTCCGAGATTCCAACCTATTGATTCGCCTGCTTCTTCCACTTTTCGCCTGCGGTTGAGCAATAATAGTTCATGAAGAGGGATTTTAACGGGGCATACTTCAGTGCAACGCCCACAGATGGAAGATGCTGAGCTAAGATGCCCAAACTCCTTAAAACCGCTGTAAAAAGGCGTTAAAACTGATCCTATGGGACCCGTGTAGGTGGAAGCGTACGTATAACCGCCGACATTTTTGTAAACCGGACATGCATTCAGACATGCCCCGCAGCGGATACATTTAAGTGCCTGCCACTCCTCCTCCTGCAACAGAAGGTTGCTCCGTCCGTTATCCAGCAAAATTACATACATCTTTTCGGGTCCATCTTTCTCGCCGTCTTTTTTCGGACCCAGCAGCAGTGTGTTGTAGGCGGAAATATGCTGACCTGTTCCGTGTACGCCCAGCCATTGCCAGAAAAAGGGCAACTGACTGACGGATGGGATTACCCGTTCAATTCCGGCAAGAACGATATGTACTTTAGGAAAGGAAACGGTCATTAAAGCGTTTCCTTCGTTCTCGGTGAGAGAAACACCACCAACGTCGGCTACCAGAAAATTAGCACCAGTTACCCCCACACCGGCAGCAGCAAACTGAGTGCGAAGCCTTTTCCTTACAAAGTCTGTCAACTCGGCAGGAGAAGCATTCTTATCAGTACCAAACTTCGCGTGAAACAAATCAGCCACATCTTCCTTCGATTTGTGCATCGCAGGCGTAAGTATATGGTAAGGTTTTTCACCTGCAGTCTGAACAATGAATTCACCGAGGTCGGTCTCTACCGTTTCGATGCCCCAATCTGCTGTATGCTCATTAAAATGCACCTCCTCGGTAATCATCGATTTGCTTTTTACTATCAAATCAATATCGTTTTCTTCCAGGATTTTTTTTACATACCGCATGGCATCAGAGGCGTCGGCGGCCCAAAGCACATGTGTTCCAACGGCTGTGGCTCTTTTTTCAAATAATTCAAGGTTATCAGCAAGCTTAGCCAGCGTCGCTTCCTTTATGTCAGAGGCATATTCGCGGGCTACTTCATAACGGACATAACGGTTCTTCCCACGTGCCACCGACTCATCATACTTTGAAATGTTATGATGCAGGGTGGCACGGTGCTTTAAATCGTAAGAAATCACCGAATCACGCAAGAATATTTTCTCGTTGGTACCCATTAAATCCCTCCAAAAATAATATCGCTAAAACTTCCCCTTTACGGGCATTTTGTCGATACGCCGCTGATGCCGTCCTCCCTCGAATGTGGCATTCATGTATGCCTTAACTATCTCAACAGCCTCTTCATCTGAGACGAAACGACCTGGAATTGCACATATGTTGGCATTGTTGTGCTCCTTGGCCAATTGGGCAATTTCAGGATTCCAGCATATTGCCGACCTAATATTCTGGTGTTTGTTGGCAGTTATACTAATTCCCTGACCCGTTCCGCAAAAGGTAATTCCAAACAGGTAGTCCCCATTACTGACGGCTTCGGCTATGGCATGGGCAAAATCGGGATAATCACAACTTTCATCTGTGTAACAACCGATGTCGTGAAATTTAATCCCATTTTCTGTAAAATAACTTATAACAGCCTGTTTACGCGCAAATCCTGCATGATCACTGGCCAATGCAACTACTAAATCATTCATTCCCTATATTCAGTAAAAAATAAAATATCTTTAATTCCGAAGCTAAATGCACAATGTATTTAGCTGTAAACATGCAAATTTAATATATTTTAGTTCTTTACCCTTTTTTCCTCTTTAAGATTTGAAATATTTCAGATTTTTCGAGTCTGAAAATCAGGTAAAAGAAAAATAACAGCATCAGCGTGTTGGCTGAAAATTTTAAAAACGGCGCCATTTCTATGGTTAACAACGACAGAATAAAAATTCCAAGTCCGGAAAAAAAATAGGTTCCCAGCCTTTTCAGATCATAAGGTATATAGTAGTATTTCTGTCCCCACAGGTAAGTGATCACCATCATCACGAAAAAACAAACCACCACAGCAATGGCTGAACCCATATAACCCATTACAGGGATCAGTAAAAAATTCAAAACCAGGGTAATTACGGCGCCAATAACGGCAATATATGCACCGTAACGGGTCATGTCTTTCAGTTTGAACCATATGGAAAGACTGAAGAAAATACCAAAAAACAGGTTCGCCATAAGTATAAGCGGCACAACTTTTAACCCTTCATGGTAACTGGCATCAATAACCATTTTGATAATATCAATATAGAGCGTCATTCCCAGAAAAATGAGCATACCAAATATCAAAAAATACTTCATTACGGTGGCATACAGCTTCGGATCTTCCGAATCTTCTGACGAGCTGCGTGAAAAAAAGAAAGGTTCAAAAGCATACCTGAAGGCTTGAATAAACATATTCATCAAAACAGCCAGCTTATAATTGGCACTGTATACCCCCACCTGGTGCATAGGGAGCTGATTTTCAGGCACCAGGAAAGGAATAAGAATTTTGTCGATATTCTGGTTTACCATGCCTGCCACACCGATAATCAGGATTGGAAAGGAGTAATTCAGCATTTGCTTCATCAATGGTTTATCTATATGAATCCGCATACTGAAAATCTCCTTGTAAAGAAGCACCAGTGTTGAAAAAGATGCAAGAAGATTCGCTATAAATACATAACCTACCCCCAATTCGCTGTTGTAGATGTATTTGACAGGCGAATCAGGATAATGCTCCAGAATTAAAGGACATAAGCTTAAAAAAAAGAGGTTAAACCCTATATTAAGTCCGATATTTACCAGCTTGACAAAAGCAAACTTTATGGGACGGTTATCAAGTCTCAGTTTTGCGAAGGGGATGGAGGTAAATGCATCGATGGCAACCACCGTGGCCAGCAACCAGATGTATTCGGGATAATCGGGATATCTTATAAGAGCAGAAATTTCCCCTTTAAAAATAAATACCAGTAAGAGAAAAAGAAACGATGTAAACATTAACATCGTCTGTGAAGTCGAATATACCTTTTCAGGATCCTTGCTTCGCGAAGCAAACCTGAAATAGCCGGTTTCCATCCCGTAGGTTAGCATAACCAGCACAAATGCCACATAGGCATAAAGGTTGGCTACCACTCCATATTCATTGGTGAGGAAAATTACTGAGTAGTAGGGCACCAGCCACCAGTTCAGAAAACGGCCAACAATGCTGCTTACACCATATATGGCTGTATCACCTATAAGCTTGCGAAACGGGTTCAAAACAATGATTTTTTGCAAAGATATAATTCATAAACATACTCGTCTAAAAAAATTGCATTCAAAAAATTTGGGTTTATTATCTTTGCCTTGTGAGAATCATATCGTGCCATACGAAATAACATACAAATGAGAAAATTATTTCATTCTTTTACATTTCTTTTTGTGGTATTCATTGCATTTCAGTGTTGTACCTCCAAAACACAACGGTCCAGAAAACCTGTCAGCACCATTAACTTATTTCCTTCAGCGAAAAGTTATGTTGCCGGGCAAACGGTTGAAGTAAAGGTTTCCACCAAAGTTCATGATGGTGAATTAAAGGAGGCTAAACTTTTTCTCAATAATGAATTGCTGGCAACTTCCGACCAATTGATTTTCACAGTAAAAATTGAAAAGTTAACCTTCATCGGAATAAATACACTTCAGATTGTTGCTGAGAAAAAAGATGGTGCCACAAATTCCAGAATACATACTTTTACCGTACTGAGCGATATTGTGCCCCAAAAATACAACTATGAAATTGTACGCCAACACCCGCATTCAACAGAACATTTTACCCAGGGACTTGAGTTTCACGATGGCATTTTATATGAAGGTACAGGTGAACACGGAAAATCTGGCATTTATAAAATAGAACATACCAGCGGACGCATACTGCAGTCTGAAAAATTAGATGAAAAATATTTCGGAGAAGGCATAACCATACTGAATAACAAACTTTACCAGCTGACTTATAAAACACAAATAGGATTTGTATATAATCTTGCTGACTTTGCCGTAATTGATAGTTTCCAGTTTGATTCGAAAGAAGGGTGGGGGCTTACCAATGATGGCAAATCGCTGATTATGAGCGATGGAACTGGCACACTAACCTGGTTGAACCCGGATAATTATACTGTTGAAAAACGTATTCAGGTAGCCGATAATCAGAGAGTATGGCAATATATCAATGAACTTGAATTTGTTGATGGCTACATCTGGGCAAATGTCTGGACCACCAACCAGATCATAAGAATTGATGCCACAACCGGTAAAATAGCAGGCTACGCTGACCTCGAAGGAATTTTAAGCATCATGCATCAAATCCAACTCGAAAGAATTGATGTTCTCAATGGTATTGCCTATAATCCCAAAAACAACAATTTCTACGTAACCGGCAAACTCTGGCCAAAACTATTTGAAATAAAAATCACCATTTAAGTTATTTCTTTTCAAAACAAGGTCGGTGTACTGCCATATTGCGTTCTTCCCAAATGTTTATAGGCCAGCTCTGTAACTTCCCTTCCCCTTGGTGTTCTTTTTATAAAACCTTCCTTAATAAGAAATGGCTCATATACCTCCTCTATAGTTCCGGCATCTTCACCAACAGCTGTTGAAATGGTAGAGATTCCTACAGGCCCTCCTTTAAATTTGTCAATAATAGTCAGCAATATCCGGTTATCCATATCATCAAGTCCATATTTATCAATGTTAAGGGCTTCTAATGAGTAACGGGTTATATCCATATCAATTTTGCCTGTGCCTTTTACCTGCGCAAAATCACGAACACGCCTCAGCAGTGCATTCACAATTCGCGGAGTTCCCCTGCTCCGGGAGGCTATCTCCACAGATGCCTCATCGCTTATTTGCACATTAAGTATTGATGCAGAACGCTTTACAATTTTTGTAAGTATAGCCACATCGTAATATTCAAGGTGAAATTTTATACCAAACCTCGCCCTTAGCGGCGAAGTAAGCAAACCTGAGCGGGTAGTAGCCCCTACAAGGGTAAAAGGGTTAAGTTCCAACTGTATAGAGCGGGCTGAAGGTCCTTTATCTATGAGAATATCAATACGAAAATCTTCCATGGCTGAGTAAAGATACTCCTCTACTACGGGCGACAGACGGTGTATCTCATCAATAAACAAAACATCCCGCGTCTCCAGATTGGTAAGCAAACCTGCCAGGTCTCCCGGTTTGTCCAAAACCGGGCCTGAAGTTATTTTTATATTCACACCCATTTCATGGGCAATTATATTGGATAAAGTAGTTTTTCCCAATCCCGGAGGACCATGTAAAAGCACATGATCCAATGCCTCTCCCCGCATTCTGGCAGCTTTTACAAATACCCTCAGATTTTCCACTGTCTGGCTCTGACCACTGAAATCAACAAACGACAAGGGTCGCAATTGATTATCAAATTCTTTATCACGGTCAGAATAAACTTCTCCGTGTAAATCCAATAAATCTGTCATTGCTTTGATTTAAAAATCATTTTATATCAAATTTTTTTAAAATATAATAAAGCTTTTGCAAATCAAATGGTTTTGACAGATAATCATCCATCCCATTCTGTCTGCATCGCTCTCTGTCATTATCCAAAGTATTGGCTGTCAATGCTATTATTATTGAATTTTTTCTTTCCTTATTTTTATCTTCAATTTCTCTGAATCTTTGTGTCGTTTCAAAGCCATCTATTCCGGGCAGCATTATATCCATTAACACCAAATCGAATTCATCCGTCAAAAATACTTCAATCGCTCTCTCCCCCGACGAAACTATTTTTACTTCATGCTTTTCCTTTTGAAGATAAAATGACACTATTTTTTGATTTAACGGGTTGTCTTCAACAAGTAATATTTTGAGTTTAGATATCATTATTTATATTTTTTTGTAAAAATAGAAAAGAATGAAAATGATATTAAGCTGTTCATAGGTGTTGATTACTTTTAATCACAATTTTTAAGTTCATTATTAACGATCTTTCCAATATGTTTTTAACACTTCCAATTCTATTATGGAATTGATTTACATTTCTTTAAATTAATTTACTGACTGTTGTTAATAGCGATAAAAGTAGTATCATTCTGAATTATTAACGCTCATAACATAGTTGATTTTATTAAAAAAATAGTTTTAAAAGAATTTGATTATCTGTTTTTAAATATTGCTTAGTAAAATTATCCTAATCTGCAATTTATAATGCGCTTAATTACTTTCAATTTTTTAAGGTATTTTTGA
>CAZOOT010000157.1:0-3493 GCA_964581455.1 uncultured Chitinophaga sp.
TGCAGCTTTTGTTAAACCCAATGTTTCTGCAAACTGACGAAGCGTTCCGTAAGATGCGATTTCATAATGCTCTACTTTTTGTGCGGCCGAAATTATCCCTGCATCGCACATTGCACCTGATTCGCATGATTCCATTTTTTCTTCTGCCTCTTTAATCAGACCTTCCATTGCATCACATTTTTTGGCAGTTGCTTTTTTGCCTATAGATTCAAAAACCTGTTCCAGTCTGGCAACCTGGTTTGCTGTTTCAGCAAGATGGCTTTTCAGTGCATTAATTAATTCCCGTGATGTTGCGTTTATAACCATCTTAGGAATTGCCTTGAATATTGCTTTTTCAGCCCAGTAAAGGTCTTTCAGTTCTTCTTCAAATAATTCCATTAGCTGAGATGCTTGCATGGATGTTTTTGTTGATTTTACTTTTGACTGATCTCCTTTTTGGGAAGTAGTCGTTGATTTTTTATTTTCCATATTCCCCATTTGTATATAAATTATGATTGTTTTTACTCAATAATGATCTGGCTCACTTTCTTCTTCATGAAACTGACCAACTCTTCTTCAAATCTTTTATTTTTACAAAGGTGATAAGTTTCATAACGATTAGCGTTACACAATTTTCGGAAGAGGTTACATAATTTACACATTTCTATATGTTCCGTAACTCTTTAGCCCCTTCATTTTTTTGTGACCTCATCGATTTTTTCTTCAACTTCCGCTTCCTCACCGGCATTTGTTTTTTCCAAACCTTCGGTATTATCATTATCTGGTTCGTAATTTAACCCAATCAGCAGGGGAAAATGGTCTGATCCAATATCTTCAAGTTTTTTAAGGGACAATAGTCCAAATTCCATGGAGAAGAAAATATGGTCGAGTGGATATCGAAGCAAAGGCACAAAAACATTATAGGTATTGTACAATCCCCTGCCTTCACGAGGGTCGACCAGGCCGCTGTATTTTCTGAAAAGCTTGGACGTAACCGACCAGCCCACATCATTCATGTCGCCTGCCACAATGCTTGGATTCCCGGTTTCTTTGACATTTTTACCGATAATAAGCAATTCTGTATCTCTTTCATAGGTGTCGGTACCCGGCGTTGGAGGCTCAGGGTGAACGCCATAGAAATCAATAATGCTTCCTGATGGTAAAATAATCCGGGTAAAAATCGATGGGATATCATCTTTTACCAAAAAATTTACAGCACTTTCAGTCAGTGGAAATTTTGATAGTAGCATCATTCCGAAGGTGTTGTCGAGCGGATATTTGACTGAATACGGAAAATCTTCGTCAAGCTTGCTCAGAGAGGCAGCCCAACCTTTATCAGGTTCGGTGATCAGTAGAATATCGGGATTATATTTTCTTACACTTGCAAGAAAACTCTCTTTATCGTCATTCTCCATTCGTACATTTGCAACCAGAAGGGTAAGGCTGTTTTCTGCAGTCGGCTTATTGCTTTCCTTTGCCTGAGTTTTGTAAAGGGGAGTGTATACCAATACAAATTGTAACTGATATACCAGAGCAACCGCCAGTATTAACAATAAGGGTAACTTGTATGCCCAGTTGAGATCAAGAAAAATGTATACCAGGATTATCGCCAATAAGGTTAAAACAGCAATCTGAACTCTTGGAAAATCAAAAATTCTAATCCACCAGGCTGCTGAGTTGATCAGGGGCAATCCTGTGGCTGTTAGAACAATCGTGCATAATATCAGGATAAGTATCCGCATTCGGCAATTATTCTGTAAATCTTATTGAATCAGAGAATCAGTGGCACATATTTTTCATTGTTATAGAATCAGTGAATCAGTGGCAATCTTTTTTAAATGCTATTAACTCGTTGAATCTCTGGCAAATAATTTAACTGTTTTAGAATCAGTGAATCTGTGGCAATTAATCTACCAATGCATCACGCAATGCCTTTACATGATCATGATCGGCTTTTAGTATTGATTTTTGGGCATAAACCATAGATTGTTGTTCTGCAGTTAAATGTTCCAAATCTTCTAATGCCTCATCATAAGTATCTTGTGCCTCATCTTCTCCGTGCTCGCAAGAGTTGAGAATTGCTTTGCGGTCTTTGCCTGTGAGTGCTGCCTTAACATCCATCCACATACGAAAGAATTTTCCGGAAGTCAATGTACCTTCGGCTGCCTTGCCACCCAGTTTGTTAACTTCCATAACTAATTCATTTTTGCACTTCTGACTGGTTGAGATGAATCTTGAAAATAAAGCTTTTAAATCATATTCTTCGGTTCCATCTGACGCAGTTTCATAACCTTCTATTCTATCGTTGTTGATAGTGATGAGTGAATTTAGCACATCAATTGTTTTTTCTCTTTCCATTTTTGATACTTTTTAATTGTTAATAAAGAATTGATATTTAACATTTTAAAACGGAATGACTTTTTATCGTCATTCCGTTTTTATTACTTTTTACAACCGAATTTCTACCTGTGAATTTCTTCACCTCTGTTGGTGCGCCATTTCTGTTCAAAGTACTCGGCATCTTCTTCATTACGGGGATTGACTCCTATAACTATGTTCCCCTCTTTAATTCCTGATTCATATAACTTAGCGCGGGCTTCCGGAATTCCTGAACCTACGAGTGCACCGATTACTCCGCCTGTAAGACCGCCTGCACCTGCACCAGCTAAACCTGCGGCAATGGGTCCGGCTATAACAATTCCAAGTCCCGGAATAACCAGGCTTGTGCCGATTGCGGCTATAACCCCTGCAATTGCACCAACAGTGCCGCCAATAGCAGAACCTTTTCCTGCACCTTCAGCAGCTTTAGTTCCAATTTCAGTCTCTTCGACACCATCTGTGAAATATTTTTTGCGAGTTTCGTCTGACATCACCAAATTGACGTCGTCTTTGGTGTAACCTCTTTCCTGCACTGTATTGTAAGCATGTTCTGTGCTCTCTCGGTCACGAAACATTCCTGTTAACATGCTATGGTCTGTGGTTACGTCATCAGTCCTACGATTTTGATCTTGATAATCTTTCATTTTATTCTTTATTTAAATTGTGAATATTTAATTGTTGAACCGGGGGTTAGCCCGTTTATTAAAACTGTTTGTTCTTGATGCTATCAGGAACGAGATACATGTTTCTATCTTTATCAGTATTCTTTGAAGTTACATTGCCCGACATATCCATCCGTTCTCCTTCTTTCATCTTCATTTTTCTGCCATCTTTATCAAGGTAGGATCCATCGTTCTTAATTTTGGTTCCGTTGCTCAATGTCATTTCATCTTCTTGACAGACTGACATTTGTCCGTTTTTCACCTTCATCAGTTTCCCGTTTTGCATCATTACTCCATCGGGATTTGTTCTGTCACCAGGATTGTTTTGCATATTATGATTGTAATCCGTATTTCTGTCTCTGTTGGTTTGCATGGTAGTCATGTTGCCTGACATATCCATATGATGTCCTTCTGTCAACTTCATTTTTCTGCCATCTTTATCAAGGTAGGATCCATCGTTCTTAATTTTGGTT
>CAZOOT010000157.1:3593-6522 GCA_964581455.1 uncultured Chitinophaga sp.
CCGTCGCTCAATGTCATTTCATCTTGCAGGCAGACTGACAGTTGTCCGTTTTTCACCATCATCAGTTTCCCATTTTGCATTATTACTCCGTCGGGATGTATTCTGTCACCATCGTAATGGTGTTGCATAGTTTGATTTTGGTTCATGTCGTGTGAACTCATTCTTCTGTTTAATGTATCGGTTTGTGCGTAAACACTGGCACCGATTACAATTGCTGCAAATACTAAAATTATTTTTCTCATTTTCATTTTTTTAAAATTATTACTCGCTTTTAACTGAAAATATTTTACAAAGGTGATAAGTAAAAAAAAGTATAGCGTTACACAATTCTGAAAAGAGGTTACATAATTTACACCTTTTTCTTTATTGAAGTAATCATATGTGCATAATATGCATTAGTGATCTGTGTTAAAGTGTCAGATGCATATTGAGAAGTTTGCAATCCAGAATAGACAATAAGTATTTGATAATAAATGTATTGCGATTTAGTATATTGTTGTTTTATCCCAGCGCCACATCTAAAAACATCATTGTTGCAAAACCTGATATTGTACCAATTATATAGTAAAGACCAAAAACTTGCTGCAATCATAACACCCTCGGCAAATCCAAGCATGGTGCATAATAATTCATTCAGTAGTGTCTTTTTAAGTTTTGCATTAGGTAGTCATTAGGTAGTCATTAGGTAGTCATTAGTTAAGATGAGAACCCTTCCATTTACTTATAAATTTTAACGGTAATATTATCCTCATTAATTTTCCATGCTCTGTGCATGCGTTCACTGTTAAAAGATATTCCAATGTTCCCCTTTGCATCTACAGCAATTACTCCTATATCAGCATTTTTATTCCGCTCGTGTATCACATAATCACATGCATCCTGTAAACTGCAATTTTTTAATTCCATATAAAATGCAATACTGTGTGAGGTTACATTAGTGATAAGTAATTCTCCTTCGCCAGTTCCGGAAACAGCGCACAAATTATTTGCATAACAACCCGCACCTATAACACAGCTATCGCCTATCCGGCCGCTCAGGCAATTGCCGATGCCACCTGTGGATGTTGCAGCAGCAAGGTTACCTGATTTATCCAATGCCACTGCACCCACTGTTCCATGAAAGCGTTCTATTATCATATCATTGTAATCATCCTTTTTCCGCAATCTGATAAATTCATTTACCTGATGCTCAGTAATAAAATAGGAATCAACTTCCAGTTCCAGATTTTCCTTTTTTGCAATTCCAAACGCACCATTTCCTGAGAAAAATACATTCGGCGTATTTTCCATAATAAACCTTGCAAGTGTTATGGGGTTTTGACATTGCGAACTATTGAAACTGCACCTGCACTATTTTTTCTGCCATCCATAATAGAAGCGTCCATTTCAACTTCGCCCATGTTATTAAGTGCTGAACCCCGGCCTGCATTAAAAAGCGGGTTATCCTCCAATAAACGAACTGCATTTTCAACAGCATCCAATGCACTGCCTCCATGCTTTAATATTTTATAACCCACACCAACAGCATATTCCAATCCCATTTTATAACCCGAATGATTCAAATGAATAAATTCAGAATCATCTCCGGCACCCCCATGTACACCAATTGAAAAATTTTCCATACCTGATTTATTTCAAATATATTTGAACGAATATGGTTAATGCGAACCAATGTTATTTATTAGTCATCGCACTTAAATGTGCTTTTATTTCTTGCGGGATTAGCAATCAATCTGGTTTTTAAATTGAAGCGGCAACCTTTTACCATCAAATGGACTATTAAATTTTCAACAAAGACACCGCCTTCATCTTCTTCATCTTCCGAACTATTTGATTGACCCATATTTGTACTATCAATCATCACTACCACACCTGTACCAACACATTCAGCATCCTCTCCATTTTTTACTATCAGTGCAGTGTCTTCGCCAAGACCAATACCAAGCTGCCCCGGATTAATTATCACAGCATGCGCAAGTCGCCCAAACCTCCCGCGTTGTATGAAATGAGAATCTATTATACAATGCTCCAGCCAACCAAAACCTGTAGTAGTTTCCAAATCATTTTTAAATACTACTTCATTGGTTCCTCCACGGCTAATCATAATTTTTGACATCACCATTGCACCAGCGCTTGTGCCAGCCACTACTAAGTTTTCGTCTTCAAAGTAGCGTTTTGATATTACTTCAATTAATGGCGTGCCTCCCAAAATGCCTGATAACCGGGATTGGTCTCCTCCGCTAAAAAAAATTGCGTCTGCTTTTTCTACCCGCTTAATATACTTGCTTAGCCCTGCTTCATCTTTAATTGTTATGGGAATGAACCCGGTATTCTCAATTCCTATTTTATTGAATGCCAGCTGATAATCAATTTTGACTTCCTTCTGATAATTAGAGGCAGTTGTGATAATCTCAACCCTCTTTTTCCCTTTCAAAAGCAATTTCAAAATTTTAAATTGCTTACAATAAAGGCTTCCTCTCTCTATTTCAGGTAATTTATCAACCCTTCTATCCTGTACGCCTCCTATAATGAATATGGTTCCTTTTGGTATCATAACTGCATTTGGTTTAAGGACATTGGTACTAACGGAGGGTGTGCGTTTTCTTTAGCTAATTGTTGATCCGCATAGGAAAGCGTATTTTGAACATCCTCCACACACACAAAAATGAATTCTCCGCTTATAGCATTATCAATAGCATATTGAATGGATTCTATTTCATCTGAAATTATGCTTACCTCAACGTTGCTGTTAATTTCCCGAATACCATTCATAAGAAACGTGCTTAGTTCTTCTTTGGTTCTCCCCCTGTCATCTTTGTTATGCTTAATGATTATTTTATCGAACATTTGAGCAGCATAACGCCCAATATTTTTCATGTCTTCTTCACGCCTGTCACCGGGAGCAGTAATAATTCCTGTTTTTTGGGTT
>CAZOOT010000158.1:0-6449 GCA_964581455.1 uncultured Chitinophaga sp.
TTCTTTGGCCCTGTAGATTCGCTTTGCAATGGTTTCTTCGCTGGTTAAATATCCATTGGCTATTTCAGCTATACTAAGACCACAGAGTGTTTTCAATGTAAGTGCTATTCTTGATTCTTCGGGAATTGCAGGATGACAACAGGCAAACATCATCCTGAGTTGGCTGTCTTGTATTTCATTTTCTAAAAACAAACTATTCATAGTTGGATGGAATGTAGACTCGGATTGAAGTAAATAAGCGTATTGAGGTCTGACCTCCCGGTATTTTTTTTCTTTTCTTAAAAAATCGATCGCCTTATTTTTTGCAACTTTATAAAGCCAGCCGGTAGGGTTATCAGGAATACCGTTAAAAGCCCATGTTTTCATGGCTTGAAGCAAACTGTCCTGTACAATATCCTGTGCAGTTTCCAGGTGTTGGAATCCGAGAAGCCTGGTTAAAACAGAGACCATCTTTCCCGACTCATGCCGGAAAAGATGGTCTATTATTTTTGAAACGGATTTTTTAATCACTCAGGTCTTAATTAGCTTTTGGGAAATCCAGGCAATGCTTTCAGATCTTTGATCTGATCAGCATGCCGGATTGTATGTCCATACATGAACAATAATAATTGGTATGTATCAACTGTGCCAAAAGGCAAATCAGCAAAATGATTTCTCAGATCATCTTTTGTATCCTTTATATACTTAATAGTTTCGGATCTTCTCTCTTTCAAAACTTTTAATGTTTCTGTTGCATTTCCAAACTGACCGGTAGGAATAAAACCTTCCCTGGTTTTTGCTCGGAATGACCTGTCAGTAATGAGCTTTTTTACAGCTTCATCGTCCATTTTCAATTCACTTCTTTTGGCCGGATTCGCATCTGCTTTCAGTGTGCTCATTGCCCAGTCAAATAAATTTTTTTCAGATAAAGCCAGGTGTTCAATACAATCAGAGGCGCTCCAGGTGCTGTCGTTTGGTTTCCATTTAAGTTGATTATCAGAAAGACCTTTGATCTCATTTTCGAGATAGCCCAATGTTTCTTTACCGTATTTTTTTGCAGCATCTCTTTCAGCTGTTGTTAATTCAACTACAGAAGTTGTAAAGCTGAATATGATCAGCAACCCAAGTATTGATAATATTTTTCTCATAACTTAAAATTTTAGGTTAAAAAATAAACAAGGGTTTTAAAGATACGAAGACTTTAAAATTGATTTTAATTCATTTCTATCTTCATCACCTGTCTAACCTGTACACTTCCACCATTCTCATAATCAGGGTATTCGCTGCTAATTTCAACCGCCTCGTTCATGTCCCTGGCGTTGATGAGGAAGAAACCACCAACTACTTCTTTCCCTTCAGTGAAAGGTCCGTCGGTTGATGTTTTATTTTTTCCGCTAATTATTTTACCTCCGGGCAAAAGAGGTTCACCGGTAATATACTTACCAGCTTTACTCAGTTTCTCAATCCAAGCCATCCATTTACCCATACTGGCCTGCATTTCTTCGGGGCTTTGTCCATGATTTTGTCCGCCATGAAATATCAGCATAAACTTTTCCATAATTGTAGTTTTAATTTTTATAAAATATTTTTTAGTTACATTTTTAATTCCTGGATCTCTCTTACTTCTACAGTTCCCTCATGATCTAATATCGGGCAACCTTTTGAAAGTTCATTGGCCTCAGCCTGGTCATTTGCTTTGATCATTAAATAACCACCAACAATTTCTTTTCCTTCAGTAAAAGGTCCGTCTGTGATAGCTTTTTTTGAACCAGATATCACAGAACCTGTTTGACTAAGGGGTTGACCTGAGACTAATTTTCCTGCCTGACCCAATCCTTCCATCCAGGTTTTCCATTTCATCATATGTGCCTGCCATTCTTCCGGGTTTTTTTGAGCATCTGTTCTGCCGGTATCTCCGCCACGGAATAATAATAAATAATCTTTCATGTTGTTTTTTTTAATGTTTGATTGTAATACAACTTTATAACGATTGAGAAGAGCTGAATCGGACAGTTTACAACAAATAATCAGTTTTTTTAAAAATTATCTGGATAAGATCATTATAATGCTTTATCCTAGCGAATAGAGATTTAAAAGCTGCATGCAGTCCTTGCTTTAAAAAGTATAAACATGTATTATTTACAGATTAGGTGTTCTGTTAGCCGTTCAAAACCCCCTTTTCCACATCTTTATTTTTTTTCAATTTCAATTTCAATTTTCCCTTTCACCCCCTTACCTTTGCCGCCTTAAAACAAACCTACCTCTAAAACATATTTATGGCTAAAGTTGGTAAAATCAAGCAAATTATCGGAGCAGTAATCGATGTGCAATTCCAAGACGAACTTCCTGAAATTTTTAACGCATTGGAATTGAAAAGACCAAACGGAGATACACTTGTGTTAGAAGTAGAGCAACACCTGGGTGAAGATAGTGTAAGATGCATAGCAATGGATGGTACCGAGGGCCTGGTTCGTGGATTGGATGTTGTAGATACAGGGATTCCAATTGCTATGCCGGTAGGAGAAGCTATAAATGGACGACTTTTTAATGTTACAGGTGACCCGATTGACGGATTACCTGCAGTTTCCAAAAAAGGTGGTCGCCCTATTCACAGTAAGCCTCCTGCATTTGAAAACCTTTCTACAGCTTCTGAGATTCTTTTTACCGGTATTAAAGTAATTGACCTGATTGAACCTTATGCAAAAGGTGGTAAGATTGGTCTGTTTGGTGGTGCTGGTGTGGGAAAAACCGTTTTGATCCAGGAGTTGATCAATAATATTGCAAAAGCTTATTCTGGTTTATCTGTATTTGCAGGAGTTGGTGAAAGAACCCGTGAAGGTAATGACCTGATGCGTGAGATGATCGAAGCAGGAATCATGAACTATGGTGATGATTTTAAACATAGCATGGAAAAAGGTGGGTGGGATTTGAGTAAAGTAAATATGGAAGACCTGAAAGATTCTAAAGCAACTTTCGTTTTCGGACAAATGAATGAACCTCCCGGTGCCCGTGCAAGAGTGGCTTTGAGTGGATTAACCGTTGCCGAATATTTCCGTGATGGAGATGGTACAGGTAAAGGAAAAGACATTTTATTTTTCGTAGATAATATCTTCCGTTTCACACAGGCAGGATCTGAAGTTTCGGCATTATTAGGTCGTATGCCTTCCGCTGTAGGTTATCAGCCAACACTGGCTACTGAAATGGGATTGATGCAGGAAAGAATTACTTCTACTAAAAACGGATCAATTACATCAGTACAGGCGGTATATGTACCTGCAGATGATTTGACTGATCCGGCACCGGCTACAACATTTGCCCACTTAGATGCAACTACGGTATTAAGCCGTAAGATTGCTGACCTGGGTATTTATCCTGCAGTTGATCCATTGGATTCAACTTCAAGAATTCTTACTCCAAAAATTGTGGGTGATGTGCATTATGATTGCGCCAACCGTGTGAAATTGATATTACAGCGTTATAAAGAATTACAGGATATCATCGCCATTCTTGGAATGGATGAATTAAGTGATGATGATAAAATGACCGTACAACGTGCAAGAAAAGTACAGCGTTTCCTGTCACAACCATTCCATGTGGCAGAAGCATTTACCGGGTTGAAAGGCGTGCTGGTGCCAATTGAAGAAACAATCCGTGGCTTTAATATGATCATGGATGGAGAAGTGGATGAATATCCGGAAGCAGCCTTTAACCTTGTTGGTAGTATTGATGATGCGATGGAAAAAGGAAAGAAATTGATGGCAGCAGCTCAGGGATAGCCCGGCCTACCCTCCGAAGGAGTCCTTCGGACAAACCCTCCCGAAGGGAGGGCTTTGCAAGCACACAAAACCATACAGAAGAAAAAAATTTATTAAAACAGATAGTTCTTTACAGCAGTAAGTTGAATGATAGTGTTACCAGCATTTGTTTTTTATAGCATCTTCGTTGCGTCGCACACTTCAGGTTACTGTTCATTAATCAACATTTTTCAAAAACAAAAACCACTTCTTGCTCTCAGGGCTGTGTGAGTGGTAAGCCTCCCCTTCGGGGAGGTTTGGAGGGGCTGCTATTATGAACTTAGAAATACTAACACCAGAAAAAAAACTATACAGTGGCGAAGTGTACGGCGTTCAAATGCCGGGTATCAGTGGAAGTTTTGAAGTGCTGGAAAAACATGCGCCGTTGGTAAGTGCATTGAAAGCTGGAAGGTTAAAGGTTTTAAAAGACAAACAAAACCATCTGGCATTTTTTGATATACAAAGCGGATTTGTAGAAGTGCTAAATAATAAAGTAACTGTACTGGTTGAAGGTGCAACAGCCGTGGAATAAATTAGAATATGAAAACCCTGGATGCCGTTTCAAGCATACTGTGTGTCAGGATTGTGAAAACATTGTTACCCTCTTCAGAAATGAAGAGGGTTTTTTGTAAGATTGCAATATGAAAATCTTCAACCTCATTTTCTGCCTGCTTTTTATTTTCTCAGCAGCTCTTCAATACAATGATCCCGATCCTTATATCTGGATACCTATTTATATGTATGGGGGAATTTTATGCTGGCTGGCATTCAGAAACAGGTTTTATCCGAAAGCTTATATAGCCGGAGCTGTAGTTTTTCTTGGCTATGCATTTTTTTTATTTTTTACAAAAGATGGAGTGTTTGATTGGATAACAAAATATCATGCAGAGGATATTGCTGCAACTATGAAAGCAGAAAAGCCATGGATTGAAGAAACAAGAGAATTTTTCGGCCTGATCATCCTGATCGTAGTGATGTTGACAAACTATTTCTTTGCAGGAAAAAAAATCGCAGATAACACAAAATAAATTTCTGTATAGATCAGTGAAATCTGTGAGAGCTAAAATTATTTTTTATAATCAATCCTGCTCAATGTGGCATCTTTATTTTTAGAAAACCATCCTGTTCCATATTCCAGAATATATAATTTTCCGTCAGGGCCAAGTTCCATATCAACTGGAGCAGCCAGTTTTGTATTTTCCAAAAATGGTTCCATTTTATAAAAATCGCCATTGGGTTGCAGGCTTACAACTTTTATAAAATTTCTCATCCATTCATAAATGAAGAGTTTACCATTATAATAATCAGGCAACCCTTTTTTACCCGGATAAAGGTCAGCATAATAAACCGGGCCAGCCATTGCAGTTCTGCCACCAGTTCCCATTTGTGGAAATTCATTATAAGTAATGCCATAAGGATACCAAATAAAAGCCGGCTGTGCCGCTGGCAGATTTTTTATTCCTGTGTTGTTTCCTGAATTATTAACAGGAGATGCGGGATCAAATCTTATACCTGTTTTTCCGGTATTATAATCGTATTCATAATACGAAAAATTATTTGCTATAAATAAAGGCCAGCCAAAGTAACCGGCTTTTCTTGCCTGGTTTATTTCATCATAACCTTTAGGTCCGCGGGTAGTCAGGCTGTCTTTGTCCGAATCCGGGCCTACATCACCCCAATAAAGAAAACTGTTTTTCTGATCTACACTGATTCGATAAGCATTTCTTGTTCCCATTGCATAAATTTCCGGTCTTGTTTTTTCAGTTCCAGCAATCTCGGCTCCACTCCCGGCAAAAGGGGTGAAAACGATTCGCTTAGATGATAAGGCTGTTGCGACCATCCTGGTTAACAAAAATGGGCCGTCATCAATTTTCCGACCAAGCCAAAGAAGGTTGTTCTGGGACGTAAAGATGCATTTGACATCGAGTATATCGAAGATGATGTGGCGGTTGCAGCGCTGTCGGCAAATGCATCCAGCAACTTATTTGTTTATCTCAACGGTCGCAGGTATGCGTTCCGCCTCTCTGTCGTACCCCAAGGTGGTGATGAAATCATCTTGGTTCGCGACGCGCTTGATAACCGAATGAAGGCAGAGGTGCAATGAGTGAGGAAATAGTAACGACATCAAAAGATGACGGTTTTCGCAATCAATGGGCCACTGGTGTCTTCTACCGAATGGATGGCAAGAAATGGACGGTCAAATCCAAGGCGTTACTTGGATTCCTGACAGGATTTTTCTTGTTTTGTCTGATCGCCGTGCTTTTTAGCGATAGCGGCAGCATCGAAGAGGCACATGTAGATCCAATAACAAGTAGTGAAACTACTGAGTCGTCACAGAAGTATCAATTTGAACGATTCGACGCCCTGGCTGAAGAAACTAAGCCAGTAACGGAGTCGAAAGCAGGTCCTTCCCGCCGGACAGGTCCGGTGGAAAAGTTTGTCGGATTGGCTCGACTGGACAGAATCGAGTCCTTGTCAATTCCACCCGGAACATTGGCAAAGGCGAAACTTACAAGCGGAGCTTCTAACGGGCCGGTCAGAGCAACTTTAACGAACGATGTCTCCGTGGATGGTGACGAGCTATTGCCGGCAGGGGCCTTGCTGGTAGGAACAGGATCGTCAACGGAGGACAGACTGATGATTCGGTTCGCTCAGGCGGTCTTCAGCGACGGCAAG
>CAZOOT010000159.1:0-6449 GCA_964581455.1 uncultured Chitinophaga sp.
CTTTTTTATTTGAATTAACATGGAGTCTAACGCGTCATCAAAAGACTCCTCAAAAGATTTGCTAGTTGTTTTTGAAAAAAAATTATGCCTGGGTACGTGTACTCTGATCTCAGCGATCTTGTCTTTAATATTATGAACCACATTATCGAGTTTCAGGAACACATCTACTTTTACGATGCGGTCGTGGAAAACCTGTAACTTTTGTAGTTTTTGATTAATATAGTCTACGAGTTTTTCGTCCGCGTTAAATCGAACTGTTTGGATCTTCACGTTCATATCAATCGCATTTAAAGGTGAAAAAAATAAATAAAGAACTTTGTTTTCATTCATTAGTTTATTACATAGGCTTATTTTTTGGTACCTTATGAAGTTACTGTAAAACACATCTTGTTCCAAATAAAATCTGGTTAAAAATTATTGTTTAGCCAAAAAAAAATTATGCTTTTGGATGAGACTTTTTATATACTTCTTTAAGCTTTTCAATTGAGCTATGTGTATAAATCTGGGTAGTGGCAAGACTTGTATGTCCTAATAATTCTTTTACGGCATCCAGGTTTGCACCGTTGTTCATAAGATGCGTGGCAAACGTATGCCTTAACACATGTGGGCTTTGTTTATCTAAAGTTTTTACACTGCTTTTCAGAACTTTGTTTACCAGGTTATAAACATATTTTGAATAAAGTTTTGTGCCTTTTGCTGTGACTAACAAAAAAGTGCCGGCCTCTCCGAATTTTACTTTTTTCTGGTTTGTATATTCATTAATTAGGGTTACTAATTTCTTGCTAATAGGAATAATTCTTTCTTTGTTCCCTTTTCCCAACACTTTTATTTGCCCTTTATATTTATCTATTTGGGTCTCCTTCAGATTAATTAACTCGGAAAGCCTCATTCCTGAATTATAAAGAAGGGTGATGATTATTTTTGAGTTTAAACTTTCCCAGTCTTCGGAAACAATATTCAGTGTCCCAATAAGCTCTTTTGTGTCGTTTTCGTTTAAAAAAACCGGCAATCTTTTTCGGATTTTAGGGGCTATTACATTTGACATGGGGGTTTGTTCAATATTCCCCTGCTTAAGATGGTATTTAAAAAAGGATTTTAAAGTAGACATCTTTCGATTAATTGTTCTGGCTGTTATTTTTTGCTCATTTAATAAAGCGAACCAGCTTCTGACAAAACTGTGAGAAATCTGGTTAAGGCTGGTATGGCCATAATGTAATTCCAGGAAATCAAAAAACTGAATCAGATCATCCTGATAGCTCCGGATAGTGTGGATAGAATATCTTTTTTCAAACTTCAGATATTCAATAAAAGATTGGATATAGGGAGGTTTGGGTTGGTTCATAAAACAGGATAGCTACAAAGTTATAAAACTCTGTAGCTATCTCCTATAATGTCTGAATTGCTTTAGCAGATTAACCTTCAATCTTTCCGCTGGCAATATTTTGCTTATAGATCGCTTTCAGTATTTCTCCACGACGTCTTACAGACGGCTTGATGAATGCCTGGCGTTCACGCAATTTCAATAACACTTTGCTCTTCTCAAATTTCTTTTTGTACTTTTTGAGGGCTTTGTCAATGTTTTCGCAGTCTTTTGAATCTATAATCAGCATAACTTATATACCTCCTTGGTATTTTTTTAAATGGGCAGCTTTTTAAATGGGCAGCAAAGATAGGGGATGAAATTCAAATGCTGAAGCATTTCAAAAGGAATTTGGAATTTGAAGATTGGAGTATGAGATTTGTCAAATGTTTACAGGAATAATTGAAACCCAGGGTTTAATTAAAAAAGTAAAAGAAACCGGATCCAATAAAGTTTTTTGGGTTAAATCACCCATATCTCAAAAATTAAAAGCTGACCAAAGTGTGTCCCATGATGGTGTTTGCCTGACTGTGGAAGAGGTTAAAAATAATACACACCGGGTAACCGCTATATCCGAAACGCTTACGAAAACAACTTTAAATGAATGGCAGCCGGGTTATAAAGTAAACCTGGAACGATGTCTAAAAATAAATGCCAGGCTGGATGGTCATTTTGTACAGGGGCATATTGATGAAATTGGAATTTGTATTAAAAAAACTGAAAAAGAAGGAAGCTGGCTATTTAGTTTCCAATTTCCTGAAAAGTTCTCTGAACTAATGATAGAAAAAGGATCGATTACTATAAATGGTATAAGCCTTACTGCTTTTAATGTGACTGAAACGACTTTTGATGTGGCAATTATACCTTATACTTTTGAAAACAGTAATATTAAAAACGCAGATATTGGCAGCAAAGTGAACCTGGAGTTTGATATGATTGGAAAATATATCAACCGGAAATTATTTCTGAACAGCTAACTTATCAACCCAAACAGTAAATGACCGCTGTAAATCCCAAAAGAGAACACTATCCTGCATTAGATGGCTTGAGGGGTATTGCGATTTTACTGGTTGTATTCTTTCACAATTTTGGATTTATCAACTATTTCAATTTTGGCTGGCTTGGAGTTGACCTCTTTTTCGTTTTATCTGGTTTTCTAATTACGAATATTCTGATGAATGAGGTTGGGTCAAGGCATTACTTGAAGAACTTCTATGTCAGGAGAGTTTTAAGAATTTTCCCTTTATATTATTTATTGCTGATAGTTTTCCTTTTGATTCTTCCAAATTTTGAAGCTTATAAAGACAACCTGAAATATTATACAGACAATCAGTGGTGGATATGGACCTACTTACAAAACTGGCTTTATGTTTTTAAATTACCTGAAGACACAAATCTTCTATTACACCTATGGTCTCTTGGTGTGGAAGAACAATATTATCTCGTCTGGCCATTCATAATTTTATTAATCCGAAAATCAAAATTGTTGCTGGTTTTAAGTTTAACCATCCTGGTACTCATTATGGGTGTCCGCTATTTTTTATGGTATAAAAACATAGAAGGCTTTCATTATTTTACGCTATATACTTTTACCCGTATAGATGGTCTTTGTATTGGAAGTGCATTAGCTTTAATCAGAATTCTTAAGCCAAATTTCATTACCCAATATACTGCACCGGTTGTTTTGTTTGTTGCTGCTTTAAATTTTATTTTCTATTTCATCAACAAGATTAACAATTTCACTTTCCCCTATTTTGCCATTGTTGGTTATACAACTTTTGCAGTAATATTTGCAATTTTGGTTCACGAAGCAGCATCTTTAAATAAGAATTTAATTACAAAAATTCTTGCGATCCCGCCACTTCGTTTTCTTGGTAAAATTTCTTACGGTTTTTACATTTTTCACTGGCCAGTTTATATTTTCCTTTCACCAATACTTACAAATTTCATTTCAAAAAATTTGCAGACAGATTACCTGATCATTCAAATCACTTCCTCCCTGATTGCCACTTTAACAGGTTTAGTTATCAGTATTGCCAGTTTCTATTTATTTGAAATTAAATTTTTGAAACTTAAAAAGTATTTTACCTGATTTTTTCCCTGATTACCGGGAACAACATTGCTTAGCAACAGAGCTTTTAAATCTTTTAATGTTTATCTTTAATTATTATAATTGTTACGTTCTCTTTTGCAATTCTCTGCATTTCTTATGGATTTAAAAGAATATGAAAAAAGCTTAACCAGTGAAATAAATCGCCACCCCTGGGAACTGGCCCGGTTACAAATACTTTCATTTTTTATTACCACTGCAATTAAGAAAAAAACAATATTGGATATTGGAAGCGGAGATGCATTTATGGCTACTTCAATTGCAAAAAAATTACCAGACTCTGCTATTGCGGCAATTGACATAAATTATAAAGACATTCACTTTGAAAAATTCAAAAAAGATAAACCCGCAAATCTTTCTTTCTACTCTAACCTTCTATCTTTCTCAAACTCTTTTTCGAATAAAGCAGATATCATAATACTGATGGATGTGCTGGAACATGTAAAGAACCCCGGCGAATTACTTCAGCAGGCTTTGCAAACAACAGATCAATCATCACCAGTTTTATTCATAATTACCGTTCCTGCTTTTCAAAAACTATATTCCAGTCATGATGAAAAACTTGGCCACTTTAAAAGATATAACAGGAAAGAATTAATACAAATTCTTAATGAACAATCAATTATTGTAAATCAAAGTGGTTATTGTTTCACTTCATTATTAATACCAAGGATATTTCAAATCCTGATTGAGAAAATAACCAAAAAAGATCACCAAAAGAATGCGGGTATTTATGATTGGAAAAGAGGTAAAGCAATCACTTTTTTACTAAAATCCATTTTTTGGATTGAATTTAAGATATCTTGGTATCTTTCCCGGATCGGAATTTATATTCCGGGACTTACATGTTACTGTATATGCCAAAACTCTCCATTATCATCCCCTGTTATAACGAAGAAAAAAGACTGAACCTGCAAGAAATAATTAGTTTCCTTCAATCGAATCCTGATGTTTCTATCATCTTTGTAAATGACGGAAGCAAGGACAATACTATCCAAAAATCAGAATCTATTATTAGCCAATTCCCCGACAGGGTGTTTTTAATAAATAAGAATAAACGGGAGGGTAAAGGAGAAGCTGTAAGAACTGGTCTTTTGGAAAGCATGAAAAATCCAAAAATCGAATTTCATGGCTTTATTGATGCTGACCTATCCGTTTCATTGAAAGAATTTTTCAGGTTATATGAAATACTAGCAAACTCTGACAAAAAGTTCATCACCGGAAGCCGTATCAGGAAGCTGGGATCTATAATTCAAAGAAATGAATGGAGACATTTTTATAGCCGGATCATTGCAACTTTTGTTGGCTTCACTACCAGGCTTGATGTTTATGACACCCAATGCAGTGCAAAAATTTTTCATTCACAGATTATACATGACACATTCAATGAAAAATTTAAAACCAAATGGCTTTTTGATGTAGAACTTTTATGCAGGCTTGATATTGAACATGGCTCTCTTGAAAAAATAGGAATAGAAGAACCTCTTTTGAAGTGGGCAGAAGTAAAAGGTTCAAAAATCAATGGATTTAATTTTTTTCAAATCATAAGGGAAATATTCATCATTCATAAATATTACCGCAAAAAAACAAACTCCTTTTTAAAATGAGTTTTAGTTTAATTAACAAATACCAAAAGAATATTTACCCAGTTACATTATGGGTATCGTTATTTATTTTGATCTCCTTACTTGTTTTTAGAATTACATTAATTTTTTCATATGATGCCCATATATATGGTATATAAAATAATTTTGTGTACAGCATACAACGGCTCATGCAAGGGTTCGGCCTCTACACTGATCCTGAGCAATTGCCTTATGCTATAAATATGTACTCGCCTTTTTACTTTTCCATTTCCGCATTTCTGGGAAATGTTTTTCAATTAAATCCCAATGAGCCCATTCAAATTTTCTGGCTTAGCAGGAGTGTTTCACTTGCCTGTGATATTGTCACCTGTTTCTTTTTATTCCGAATTTTAAGAAAAAGGTATAATGCAACCCTGGAATTTTCCTTGCTTATCTTATCAATTTTTGCAGCCATTATTTGCTTTTGGGGATTTACTTTCAGCAGATCCGATAGCATGGTGCTCGCATTTTATGGAGCCTTTATTTATTTTCTTACATCACGAAAAATCGATGATAAGAAAATTCTTCTGACGACCGCATTAATTTCAGTTGCCTGTATTTTTTCTAAACAGAATGCAATTGTAGTTCCCTTATTGGCAGTTTCCTGGCTTTGGATTCAAAATAAAAAAACATCAATCCTTTTTTATATCCTGTTTTTTTTAGTAGCATTCGCCGGCATGATATTGCTTTATCGATTCGGGTTGAATTACACTTATTTCTTTGACAATACTGTTAAAGCCATACAAAACCGGATTTCGCTACCCTGGTTCTATGACTATATCTTTAAACGGTCTTTGAATTCTTTATGGATACTTCCTCTTTATATAGCACTGATCATCTCATTGAAGGAATGGATTAAAAAAAATAACGTTGAAGAAAGAACATTTTCAATCATATTTCTATTACAACTATTTTTCAGTTTAGTATTCAGTTTGAAGATCGGGTCCTCCATCGGCTATTTTACAGAATGCCTCTTTTTAAGCATGATAATTATCTTTCGTTATCTAGTCACAAACTATGACTCGGGAGTACGTAAAAATATTTTCAGCTTCCTTCTGCCGCTGATTTTTCTTTTTACAATTCACACAATTGCACAAGGATATCTTTTTTTCATACAAAACAGAATTGAAAAAAGAAATTCATACCTAAAACAAATAGAAATAAAAGAATACTTAGAACCACAACTTGGGAATCAGTACGTATTTAATCTTGACAACCCATATACCAGCTATTTCAAAAATATTTTTTCAAAAAACATGGCTGCACCAAATTTCGACATTATAGACCTTGCCACCTACCAGGATGGAACTTTCAACTATTCAAATCTGGAAAAAGATTTTATGAATGGGAATAT
>CAZOOT010000160.1:0-6214 GCA_964581455.1 uncultured Chitinophaga sp.
TATCGGTTGTAAATGATATTGATGATGAACCTTGTTCATTTCAAAATAACTGCTTTTATTCTCATTAACCAGCGAGTTTATTCCCTCTTCAATCTGGTTGATGTCAGCATCAGGCGTAAGTTTCAGATAGGTGTAGAAACCTGTTTCGCCCCACTGAGCTTTTGCCGGTGGTGGTAGGTTCATATCGTCGTGAAATGAAAGCAAAACCTCGGCATTAAAATGTGCCTGACTGGGAATATCCTGAAAAATACCTTCAATAATATATTCGTAAGCCGGATATTTGAAAAGTACCTGTCCGACAGGGTTGTCTGTACCGAAATATTTTTTGGCCGTACTTTCTGAAATAATTGCTGTGTAAGGTTTCGTCAGAATTTCTGATATGTTTCCCAGTTTTAAAGGAATGGAGAATACTTCGAGAAATCCGGAAGATGCATGGTAAATAAGGTTGTTAGTAAAAATATCTTCACCAATTCTGTATTGCGGGTTATTGGTTCCGGTTAAAAATCCGGCAGCCAAAACCGAAGGATAATTCTCCAATATATTAGTAGATATCCCTCGTTCACATCCGGGTATAGAAAGGCTCAGTTGGTAGTTGGTGAAAATATGGGTAGTTACACGGTAAATATTTTTACTATCAGGAAAAACACGGTCGAATCCCTTTTCATAAAAAACGTAACCGGAGACCAAAATATAGGTGATTAGTCCTATGCAAATCGATGCAAGAAGGAAAAAGAAATATCTTTTTTCACGGAATAAATTTCTGAAAGCAATATTTAAGTAATATTTCATTGTTTAGTTCTATTTATTCATACCTCAATGCTTCCACTGGATTCCTCACCGCAGCTCGCCAGCTTTGCCAACTAACCGTCAGCAGGGCAATTCCCAATGCCATCAATCCAGCCAGGGCAAAAATCCACCAGCTTAGTTCGGTTTTGTAAGCAAAGTTTTGCAGCCATTTATTCATGGCGTACCAGGCTATGGGCGTGGCAATTACAAAAGCGATGGCTACCCATTTTACAAAGTCTTTGTTCAGCATCTTCAAGATCTCAAGAATGGTAGCGCCGTTCACTTTGCGGATACCGATTTCTTTGGTTTTTCTTTCTGAAATGAAAAGGCTGAGTCCAATTAATCCAAGCAGGAGTATGCACAGTATTATTACAGTAAAAACCATTATTAATTTTGAAAACACCTGCTCTTTCTGATACTCTTTTTCAAAATCGAACTGCCAAACCAACAAATGAAAATAGTCTGCCAAATTTCTTTCTTTATAGAATGCTTTGGCATCTGCAACAAATTGCTCAGCAGCCGCTCCCTGAACTGAAACTATTATCCCCATAGCCCTTCCAGATAAATCATAAGCTATAACCATAGGTTTAACCGAATGGTAAGCAGGTAAGTTTTTCAAATCTTCAATAACCCCAACTATTACCCCTTTAATAATTCCTCCACCTTCTATTATTGATCCTATTGGGTCATCGAGTCCTGCTTTTCTAACAAATTCTTCGTTTACCAACACTTCTGCAAGAGAATTGGCTTTTCTTTTAAAATTGAAGAAATCCTCTCCCAATGGAATCTTATTTTTATCCAGATTGCTTCCTTGCATTAACTTAATATCATGGACTTTAAGGTATTCGTGATCCCCCTGGATAACCTGAGTATTTATAGTATTTTGGCTATTTGTGATTTTTACCTCATGACTTCGGTATTCAATTTTGAAGAGTTGCTCGCCTGAAGCAATAGCATTGACATAAGGGTATTTTTGAAATTCCTCTTTAAATAAATCCTCGTCGTTTTGATCCAACATTCCAAGAGAAAACGTGTTATCAATATCAAAACCTATATCCATGTTCTGAACATGTTTGACCTGCCGTACAATGATGAACATACTAACTGAGGCCACAATAAAAACAAGTAATTGAAATTGAATCAGGCGGTTAAAAACAACTTTCCGGGCACCAAACTTTAATCCTTCGTACTTTTGTGCAAAGTTATTTTTCACAAAAGCGGTTTGGATTAAACCGCTTAAAACCCCAAATAGAATTAAAACCAAAAAAAAGGAAGCAAGAATTAAGGCATCGGAATTAGTATAAAGGCCATATTGATAATTTGAAACAAGAACAATTATGGGATGTGCCAAAGGATAGATAATTAGTGATAACAGAAATGCCAACGTGGCCATTAGTATCGATTCTGAGATAATTTTTCGCCTTAACCAACCCGGACTGCATCCAAGTATATTGTGTATTTTGTCGTTTTTCTTATTTTTTAAACTTAAACCTAGTGTAGTTAAAACGCTGTTAATAAAAGTTATTGAAAGAATGATAACGGCAATTGCTAATAATATTTTAGTTAGTTTTTTATCACCTTTAGGAAGCTCGTCGTTTACATTTAACGAATTGAGATAAATATCTGTAAGTTTTTGCAATTCATAACGATCGGGATCAACATTGAATTTATACCCTTTAGCTGTTGCATTAACTTCTTTGGCTATCGTTCCCGAAATTTGTGATGCAATATTTTCAGGTTTGTCGCATTTTGGAATAAACAAAAAGAGCTGAGGAGATAAAATGTTCCACTTGCTATTTAAATGTTTTTTTTCCTCAATTTTAATATCGGTTATTATTTGGGGTTGAAGTGTTGACTCCTCAGGATAATCTTTTAGAATCCCTGTAATTGTATATATTTCTTTCTCCGGACTTCCAGGCTGTAGTACTTGAATTGAATTCCCAATTACGTTCGTTGTATTAAAATAATAGCTGGCCATTTCTTTGCTAACAATAACATTATTGGGAGATTCAAAAACATGGTTATAGTCGCCTACTTCCAATTCAAAATCAAATATTTCGAAAAATGCACGGTCAACGAAGCTTATTTTTTGTTCAATGTATTTGTTAGACCCTATGCTAATTTCATACATTGAAGCTTCCTGGTATCGTGAAAATTTTTGAATCTCGCTGAAATTGTTTTGTAATAATTCACCAAGAGGGAAAAAATTTGATGCCCGTTTTACATCCGTACCGCTCCAGTTTTGCACAACACGGTAAATATCTTTGTGATTATTATGAAAGCGATCTGTTTTGTATTCTTTAAACACAAATAAATAGATAAACAGTGCTGCTACAATTCCAATCGAAAAACCAAAAATATTTATTAAAAACAGACGGGGGTTATTTTTTAAATTTCGATAAAAAGTTATTAGTAATCTAGTCATACTTTTTTATTTTATTACACTTCCTGAAAACCATTTCCCAGAGTATTAAGCACTTTCATGGCACAACCAATAATTTTGTAAGTCAGTTCATCGTCAACTATTTTGTTCATATATAATTTTTTTAATCCTGTTAATCCTTCATTCCTGCAAATCCTGTTTCAGACATTTTACTCATACCTCAACGCCTCCACCGGGTTTCTCGTTGCCGCTCGCCACGATTGAAAAGAGACCGTTAATAACGCAATTCCCAATGCCAGCAATCCGGCCAGGGCAAAAATCCACCAGCTTAGTTCGGTTTTGTAAGCAAAGTTTTGCAGCCATTTATTCATGGCGTACCAGGCTATGGGCGTGGCAATTACAAAAGCGATGGCTACCCATTTTACAAAGTCTTTGTTGAGCATTATAAGTACTTCCGAAATGCGGGCACCGTTTACTTTGCGAATGCCGATTTCCTTCGTTTTTCGGGTGGTGGTATAACTGGCCATGCCGATCAACCCAAAACAGGAAATAATGATGGCCAAAAATGAGAAAAGCTGAATGGCATACGCCTGTTTTTCCTCTTTCTCGTACATGGATTGAACCCAGTCGTCATAGAAGCTGTAATTAGTGAGGCTTCCCGGTTCGACTTCCTGCATTATTTTTTCGATAAATGAAATGTTATCAGCGAGCTGATCGTTCATCTTGATACTTAACATACCAGGTATAGCATCAAGCCTGGTCAGTTGCAAATGGCCGATTTCGTTATAGAGGTTTAAGTGGTGAAAATCTTTAATGACTCCAATTATCCTTTTTCCAAATATTTCCTTGCCATCTATATTCTTCCATTCCAGAAACCTGAAAAGGTGGTCGTTGATTATGCACACATTCTCGTCAGTGGACATGAAGTTGCGACCCATCAGCAGAGTTAACCCAAATGTGTGGATAAAATCCTCGTCTGTACTGATGGTTTTTAAGTTTTCGATCATCTTATCCTCCTGCCCGGGGGGAGCATAACCAGTTGAACTCATTTGAATGGTCATGGGGCCTCCCTGTGAAGCAGTTACTGAAACAAAAGAGGGATTGGCAAGGATCTTTTCCTTTATGGTCTGCCAGCTTTTCCGGCCATTTCCCGACAGATTCAGGCGCATCATCTGTTCTGTATCAAATCCCAGGTCTTTGTGCTTAACAAAGGTGATTTGCTTATTAATGAACAATATCGAAATCATCAGGGCGATGGTAAAAACGAACTGCAGGGCAACAATACCGGCTCTTTTGTTTCTGACGTTAAATCTGTTCTTATTTTGAATTACCTGTAGAGGAGTAACTTTCGAAATTAGCAGGGCTGGATAAACACCGGCTATAGTTCCTGTTATCAGGAGGATAAAAAAAGCTACGCCTACAATGCCTGGCTGACTGAAAATAGTTTTGATATCAACTTCTTTACCCAATACTTCAGAAAAGTAAGGGGAGATAACGAAAGCAAAAAGTAAGGCGATAACCATAGAAAGAAAAGTAACCAGGTAAGATTCACCGAGGAATTGCCGAAAGATCAGGTTTCGGCTTGCTCCATTGGATTTCCGGATGCCGATTTCTTTAAAACGGTTAAATCCTGTAGCTATAGTTATGTTGATGTAGTTGAAAATGGTCATGAAAAGGATTATGCCGGCAACGCCCGAAAGCAGAATGATCATATTCACATTGGCATGGCTCATGAAATCCGCTTTTTTTGTGTCGAAATATACCTCGCTGAAAGGCTGCAGGGTGAGTTTCTGGTCCTTAAATGCCTGCCAGTGACCGGTCAATCCTTCAATATGCTTTTCAGTTACTTCCATGGGAACATTTGAATTCAGCAGAATAAAGGAACTGAACATCTTGTGCTGCTCTTTATTATATCCTAACATAGAATATGAAATAGCTTTTTCAAGACCGGTAACCGCATCAAAAGAAAAGGAAGAGTTTTTGGGTGGATCAGAGATAACTGCGACAATGTTATAAAGTTGGTTATTGACTTCAAGTATCTCGCCCACCGGATTTTTTGCACCAAATAGCTTTTCGCTGAATTGTTTGGTTAGATATAGGTTGCTGGCAACCGAAAGGGTAGGGTTCCCGGAACTGAAAATAAACTGGTAGGAGAAGATGTCGATAAAGTCTTCATTGGTGCTCAGGAATCTGGCCATATCCTGTACGCCATCATAACGGTAATGAGTCGGACCAATAGAATAAAGACATACTTTTTCAATCCCGGGGATTTTATCCTTAACGTCATCCAGAAAGGTTAAGGGTACACTTGCTTCATTGGCATTTCTTACTATCCTGTAGATGTTTTTGTAATTCGGAAATTCCTTGTTAATGTTCTTTTCGGTGATGATAAAAGTGGCCAGAATTAAAATAACGGCCATGCTTATAGCATATCCTCCAATGGTAATAGCTGAAATGGTTTTCTGCCGGAGGAGGATCCTTACTAAATACTGAAATTTTATGTTTTTCATTTCATTTCATCTCGTTTAAATTTTAATCTTTAATCGTTTAAAGTCGAGGCTTTGGTTTTCGAAGTTTATAAAAAGTCCAACTTCCGTTTTGTATGCCTCCAGATAATTAATCGTTTGAGCAAGATGCAGCTAATGTGTACTGGTAAATCACTTCCTGAAAACCATTTCCCAGCGTGTTATGCACTTTCATAGCACACCCGATACTTTTGCAAGTCAGTTCATCATCAACTATTTTGTTCATACAGCTATTTTTTTAATCCTGTTTATCCTTCAATCCTGCAAATCCTGTTTCAGACATTTTACTCGTACCTCAACGCCTCCACCGGATTCCTCACCGCAGCTCGCCAGCTTTGCCAACTAACCGTCAGCAACGCAATTCCTAATGCCAGTAACCCCGCCAAAGCAAAAATCCACCAGCTTAGTTCGGTTTTGTAAGCAAAGTTTTGCAGCCATTTATTCATGGCGTACCAGGCTATGGGCGTGGCAATTACAAAGGCGATCGCAACCCACTTCACAAAGTCTTTGTTGAGCATTA
>CAZOOT010000161.1:0-6213 GCA_964581455.1 uncultured Chitinophaga sp.
TTATTTTTTACAGAAAAAGGAAAAGAACAGATAGACAGGATTGATATAAAACGCCTGACACTTATACACTTTATCAGGATTCCGGTAGAGTTTATTTTATTTGGATTGTTCCTTTATAAAACTATCCCGCAATTAATGACATTTGAAGGCAGAAATTTTGATATCATAGCCGGAATAACAGCGCCATTGATCTATTATTTTGGTTTTATTAAAAAGAAATTATCTCATTCCTTTTTGCTAACCTGGAATTTTATCTCCCTTGGTTTACTGATAAATATTGTAAGCCATGCTATACTATCTGCCCCATTTTTCTTTCAAGTCCTTGCATTTGAACAGCCAAATATTGCAGTCCTATATTTTCCGTATATCTGGTTACCGGGTTGTATAGTGCCAATTGTATTTTTTTCTCACCTGGTTTCAATCAGGCAATTACTTAAAGAAAAGAATAAGAGCAAACCCGTTTTATTAAACAAAAAAATTAATCTCCAGAACAGCTAAAAATTAAGCTTTCCCTATAAGTCTATAATGTTCAAGAAATTTTACAAACCGACCGTCTTTTCTCACTTCCTTAATGAACTCAGGATGTTTTAAAAGATTGGGATACGTCCATGGATTGGCGCAGACCACTTCCAAACTGATAAATGAAACAGGGTCATTTGAAATCTCCTTGTAAAGGGAAAACACTTTATCAGGTGCCACCATATCTGCTGTTTGCAGTAAAACAGATTTTTCTACAGTTCCCCTGGGAAACCTGTCATTCTTCAGCACTTTTACCATCGCTTCTTCAAATTCTTTTCTTGCGGAAAGGGAATCCCCGCTCATAATATAAAGTTTAGGAGTATAAGCGATCTTGTCAAAAATGCATAGTGCATTTTCATTAATGGGCTTGTCAATTACATTTTTTGCTTTCTGAATGATTTCCCCGGCTTTTTCTCTGTCACCATGTGCCAATAATAAATTTGCATGATTTGCTTCTTCATTAATAATCATCGGGCAGGACCAGTCTCCATGCCCCTTATAATGACTGTCCCATTTGCCCACCCATGATTTTTTGTATTGTTCAAACTCATCATTGAGCATCGCCACTACCATTTCTTTATTTTCTACAGCCCGTTCATCGTAAACATCTGTTTTCTTAATTGTCTTCACCGCATTTTCAAATTCTGTATATGCTGCAAGGCTTCCTTCAGATAAGAATTTATAATACTTTGCTTCTACAGCATAATGTGTTTTCTCCGGTTCCAGCTCCAGCAAACGTTCAAAGAAGGGACCCATTTTTTTATATTGCTTTGTTAGTTCATAGGCAAAAGTTAGCCCATAAATAATTCCGGGATTTGAATTATTAATGGCATAAGCTTTTTCAAGGTTGTCTACCACCCTGTCAAGCTGTTTCATGCTAAGAAATATTGGAACCTGGTAGAATAAAGTTTTTGCATCATTTGGAAACACTTCTAATGCCTGATCAAAACTTCTTAAAGCCCTGACTGGATCTTTCTTTACGATATTATAAAAATATCCTTCGGCACGTAATGTCGTGGCACTACCCGGATCAATAGATTTTGCTTTATTTAAAGCTTTTTCTGCCTCTGTAGCGGCCTGCCTAATTTCATCATCCTTATTTTCAAAATTGCTCACTCTTTCGAAACGCTGCGATTGAGCTTGCGACAACAAACTCCATGCTTCAGTAAAATTCTTATCTGCAGCAGTTGCTTTTTCCAAAAATCCAATGGCCTGGATCATCTTGTCATAGCCAAGCTGGGAAGCATTCAATAAAGTCCTTGCTCTGATAAAATCATCATATGCAGCTAAATTATCAGTCGGTATTGTATTCATCTGATCTTTTTCCTTACTGCTGATCTTTGCTTTTAATTTTCCTGAAATTTCACCGGCAATTTCTGCCTGCAGGGAAAACACATTACTCAGTTCTCTATCATAGCTGTCTGACCATAAACTTTTTTCTGTTTTGGCATCAAACAACTGAACCATCACACGAATCTGGTTGTTTATGCGGGAAACCGATCCCTCAACAATAAAATTGGCTCCCAGTTTTTTCCCGATAGTAATAAGGTTATTCTCATCTTGTTTAATTCTCATGACTGTTGTTCTTGAAATTACTTTCAGATCTTTTAGTCCTGCCAGCCTGTTGATCACATCTTCATGTACAGCAGTTACAAAAAAATCACTGGTATCACCTGGGTTTAAATTCCTGAAAGGAAGGATCGCAACAGACTTGTCTCCCGTTATATTATTATTTCCTGAGAAATAAGAAAAGGCAAAATATCCCAGGGCAGCAGTCAGCAGAACTGCAACAATATAACTTAGCCAGCGTTTTTTATTATGAGAAAATTTTTCTTTTAGCTGTTTTTTACCCGAACCGATTCCTCTTGTATCACCGGTTTTAATTACTTCATAGATCCGAACCGGATAGCTTACATTCTTTAAAGTTTTTTCACCAACATATCTGGTTTCAATATCTTTTTTATTATCAATATTCCTGGCAACGGATTCGGATAAATAAATACAACCAGGTGGTGCAGCAGATTGAATTCTGGAAGCAAGATTTACACCGTCCCCAAACACATCCTCACCGTCAAAAACTACTTCACCCTGGTGAATGCCGATTCTCAAAGAAAACTGAGCCTCTTTACTACATTGCTCCTGTATCTTTTTGGCACAAAAAACTGCATCGGTAATGGTATTGAAACTTGCCAACACACCATCTCCTATTTCCTTTAACCAGGTGCCATTGAATTCCTGTAATGCTTGTTTATGAATTTTCCTGTTTAATTCCAGGATGCTGAATGCCTTTTCTTCATCATTACCCATTAAGGCGGTGTACCCGACTATGTCGGTAAACATAATAGCAGCCAGTTTGCGGGTTTGTGGCATACTGTGAAGTATTCCCTTAAAGATAAGAAGTATTCTTTCTGGAGGAAAATGATTAATCCCACAGTGTTGTTTGTCCACTGACCTGGATCAATAATGACATAAAAAATTCAATTGTTGCCGGAGTATATTAACTCAATACAATCTTTGCAATAATTTTTCTTTATTAAAAGAAAGACTGTAAGAGGCATAGATGCAATACTCAATCTTTTCTACAGCAGATGCAATGTCAAGAGCAGTTGATGATACTCCTAGACAGGTCTGGTTAAATGACATCAAACTAAGAGTAGAAAAAAATATCATGATAAATTCCCCGCCATCAATTAATCCTCATAGAAAAAATCAAGTTTTCTTCTTAAAATAAAGAAACGAATAATTCCAAATGTCATGATCAAAGCACTCAAAATAAGCGAAACATACCCAGCCCACATCACTGAGTAAATCTTGCCTATTTCGGTAAACGCCACTCCACCCAAAAATAAATAAAGGCTTGTGCGGATATAGGCAAATAATGTTCTTTCGTTGGATAACCGGGTTCTCAGAATTGCCAGGTGATCACGAAGGATCATCTTTTCTTCTGTCTTGAAATCTGTAACAAGGTTTGGGAAATTTATTTTCTTCTTCATATACGATAAATGTTTTATGTTTATTAAAAGGGAAAGTATATAGGTATAACAATAGATGCAATGATCCAGATAATAATATTAAGGGGAGTACCCACACGAACAAAATCATAGAAACGATAATTTCCCGGTGCATAAATTATGGCATTTGTCTGGTATCCCATAGGTGTCATAAAACTCAGTGAAGAAGCAAACATGACTGCTACCAGGAATGGACGTTCAGACAATCCCATCATTTGAGCAACGTTGATCGCAATGGGTACCATCAGGGCTGCCGTAGCATTATTTGACATGACATTTGTAGCCAGAAAACATAAAAGAAAAATAAACGACAATACTAATTGAGGTGAAAAATTGCCTAACAGGTTGTAAATATTTTCGCCTATAAGCTGAGCTCCTCCGGTCTTTTGAATGGCGACTCCCATGGATAGAACACCGGCAAGCATAAAGATCACTTTCCATTCAACGGCCCTGTAAGCTTCTTGTGGTTTAATAATACCGAATAAAATCAATAGCAGGCAGCCTATCATGGCTGAAATCACAATCGAAGTGAGGTTGAAGGCAGCAGTACCGATGACACCAGCAATAATCAACATGGTCAGTACAGCTTTAAAATTATTGCGCCTGGATGGGGCATGGTAATCAGAAATTATAACCAGATCATTGCTCCTGATTAAATCATTGATCACTGATTCATAAGAAAGCATCAGTAACAAATCACCTTCATGAAGAACCACATTTTCCATATCAGTTGTCTGCACATCTTTTCGCTGGCGAATGGCTATAACTATTGTATTGTATTTTTCGGGGAATTGTAATTCTTTTAATCTTTTTCCGGAAAATATGGAACCGGAAGGAATAAGTACTTCGTAGGTTTTTTGTTTGCTTTTACTTTCCCCGAAAGTTGCATTTTGCCAGGTATACTCTGATTCAATAACATAATTCTTATCAGCTCTCAGGCTCAGCAGGCTTTCGGGAGATACCATGGCTTTCAATATTTCGTTTTCAGAAAACCGGTAAAATGGGTTTACAATTTCCCAATGATTACCAAATTTAACTTCCAGTATCTGGGCATTGTAATTAGTTTTTAATTTTGATGTTTCTACAGTTTTACCAATATCGGATGAATCCAGCGTTAGGCGTATTTCCGTTACATATTCTGAAATGGATCTTTTCAAAAGATGGTTTTTTTCTGCGCTACGTTTTGGGAGCAGCCATAATCCGATTGTTAACAGGTAGAGTAGCCCGGCACCGGTAAGCCAGATTGCAGCACCGGAGAATTCAAACATACCAAATGCTTCAAAACCGTAAGACTGAGCAATACTGCTTACAAGGATATTTGTGGAGGTGCCTACAAGTGTACAAACCCCGCCCAATAATGCTCCAAATGACAATGGCATGAGTAAACGGCCGGGATTGATCCCGGTTTCATTTGCAAGTTTGAGTACAACGGGAATAAACATTGTGACAATAGCGGTTACGTTGATAAACGCTGAAAAAATGGTAGCTATGAATATTAGACTGAAAGTTGCCAGGTAAATATTTCGTTTCCCAACATTGAGTAAAAATTTACTTACGCCATTCAGCAACCCTGTACTGAAAACGGCAAAACTGAGAACAAACATGCAACCAACTGTAATAGTAGCAGGATTGTTGAACCCCGAAAATCCTTCTACCGGTGTCAGTATTCCGGTAACAATAAGCAGGGTCATTATAATGATGGCAGTTGTGTCAATGGAAAAATATTCTTTTATAAAAAGAAAAATTCCAAAACAGATAATTCCAAATGTTAATAATATTTCACCCGAAATCTCCATATTTCTTTAAATACTATGTACAAAGTTAGTTAGTATAATGTGGCCTTTGAAACGTAGCAGTATGTAACGAAATATTTCAACCTGTGACCCAGTTGTAATTAGTCACCTGACCAATATCAAATAATTAAATAAAAGTTCAATTTTTATTCAGAGATTCTCTTTATAGCCGAACAGGTGTAATTCAGCATAATTCCTAAAACATACAAATTGTGTTTTATATCTTAAATTAGCCTGTGCATCGTCTCATCAAAATATCATCTTATATCATCATTCTATTGGGAATTGTACATATCAGTTTTGCATTCCCTTTACAAATGAATACTGATACACTTTGGTTTCTTGGTGCAGGTATGTCAATCATTTTTTCAGGATTACTCAACCTGGTAGCAGTTGACAGAGGCGGCTCAAAATTTACAAAAGCGATTGCATTGATTGTAAATATCCTTAATTGTACTTTGTTCATTTTTGCATTGTCTATTCTTAATGAACCGCAGGTATATGCAGGTATTATAATTTTCCTGGTTACTACAATAGCTTTTATAGTTGCTATAATCAGAGACCCCGCTGCCCCTTAATCTTTAAAATATAAAAATGTATTTACTTGTTTTGATAATATTAATGGTTTCCGGATTGATAGTGCTTCTTAAGTAAGTCTTCTCCAAATTCATTTCCCTTTTCCCTCCAGATGGTATGAATATGGTTCCCGTTGCCACGAGGTCCGCCGGCATTATCAAACTCGATCAGGAAACCCGGGCCATTTAAAATAAAATAATGCGCCTTGTGTTCGTCATAAGGTCCAATCCAGCCAAAATATATGCTTTCTAATCCAGCCTTTTTAATTTTTTCATACTCTACGATAGCTTTATCATATTCCATATTGAATACAT
>CAZOOT010000162.1:0-6177 GCA_964581455.1 uncultured Chitinophaga sp.
TTCGTGAATTTGTTGAAATCCTCTTTATAAAGGAAAATTTTATGACGATCATAGCCATCATCATTAAACCTCTTACGGCTTTCAGTAATTGTCAGGTAATAGTCATTGCCTTTTGTTGTTCTCACATCAAAAAAGTAAGTCCTTCTTTTTCCAGCCCTGATCCTTTGGCTGTAAATGCTTTCCATTTTGTTCTCGTTATTCTCGTAAGCCACGTTTTTTTGTTTTACTGATTAATAATCACATTTTTATGAAGTCACAAATATAGACATGTTTTTGAAACAGCCAAATTTGATATAAAATTGATAATTGACATTTTTTTCACCACTACTTCGTTGATTTTCAAAGTTGTACTTAGTTTACTGATAAATAATAATTGATGGAATAAGCTTAGGAATCTAATTCATTTTCCTGCTCCTGTTGCCGATAATACAGCTCAGAATAATACCCGTTTTTTTGTAATAACTCAGCATGTGTCCCACTTTCTACAATTTCGCCATCATCTAAAACGATGATCTTATCAAATTGAAAAAGCGAAAAAATCCGATGTGTAATAATTATAGCAGTTTTATTTTCTAAATAATCATGCAGGTTCCCAATAATTTCCTTTTCTGTTTTTACATCAACCGCACTCAGGCAATCATCAAAAATAACCAGGCCGGCCTGTTTGGCTAATGCCCTTGCAATTGAAATTCTTTGCTTTTGACCACCACTCAAAGTTATACCCCGCTCTCCTACTATTGTATCATATTGGTGTTTAAATCCCGTAATTTCTGAATGTACACTTGAATCTTTTGCTGCTTTTTCAGTGAAATCATGATTAGTTTCAGATAATCCGAATGAAATATTATTAGAGATGGTTTCACTAAAAAGGAAAATATCCTGTGGCACATAACTGATCTGCTCTCTCAGGTTTTTTATATTCAGTTTATTGATCTCAATACCCTCTATTTCAATTTTACCATTGGTTGTATTGTACATTCTCAATAACAATTGTGCTATTGAAGATTTGCCACTGCCAGTACGCCCAACAATGGCTACCTTCTCTCCTTTCTTTATTGATAAATTAAAGTTTTTTAAAGCCTGAATGCCTGTATTCTGGTAAATGAAATCCACGTTTTTAAAAACAATGTTTCCATTCAAATTGATTTTTAAAGAATCTTTGTTGTCATTGATCTCTGGTTTTGTTTCTAAAAATTCATTTAATCTTTTTTGCGAAGCAGCTGCTCTCTGGATCATACTGGCGGTCCAGCCGATGGCACTTACAGGGAAAGTGAGCATATTAATATAAATGATGAATTCGGTGATCGCCCCGATCGAAATTCTTTCCGGTGAATTAATATAATACAAACCACCAATCATGATTGTCAATAAGGTACTCAGACCGATCAGCAAAGCCATTGAAGGGAAATACAAAGACTCTACTTTGGCAAGACTGATTGCATTTTTTTTATAATCCTCGCTGTTTTTTTCAAAAAATCCAAGCATGGCTTTTTCCTGGACGAATGACTTTATTACGCGGATACCTGAATAAGATTCCTGTGCATTTGCAGTAAGCCTGGATAACAAAGCCTGGATTTTTTCACTCTTTTTATTGATGATGGTATTTACAAAATAGATCGTAATGGCCAATACAGGAAGCGGAGCCAGTACATATAAAGTCAATTCCACATCTCTGCGAAGCATATAATAAACACTGAGTGAAATAAGCGTAACCAGGTTGATCAGGTACATGATGGCGGGCCCGGTAAACATTCTCACACGGCTTACATCTTCCGCCATACGGCTCATCAGGTCGCCTGTGCTATGTGATTTGTAAAATGATGTATCCAGTTTTTGATAATGGGCATACACTTCATTCTTTTGGTCGTATTCAATATGCCGGCTCATTACAATAATTGTTTGCCGCATCAGGAACATAAAAAAACCTCTGATCAAAGCAAGGATAATGATTGTGACGCCACACAGGATCACCACATTAACAAGATCAGCATTTGCATCAAACTTTTCTTCAACTGCTTTAATGAAACGTTCAACAAGTACATCATACTCTTTTACTCTTGCTTTTTGTTGATGCCCGTCAAAATTTTTCTGAACATAGTCAATAATAAAACCGGTGATTTGCGGTGCCAATACTGCGAAATAGTTGGATATAATGATAAAGAAAGCGCCAATACCCAATCGCACCCTGTATTTCCAAAAATATTTATTAAGTGCCTTTAACTGATTCATCTGCTACAAATGTAAGCTGATAGAAAAATAAATGTCTATCAATTATTCTTCTTATAAAATAATTAAGTTTTAATCAAAATGTATTTTGATGATATGCCCTGCAAACCTATTTTTGCGCCGGAGAGATGGCAGAGCGGTCGAATGCGGCGGTCTTGAAAACCGTTGAAGTGAAAGCTTCCGGGGGTTCGAATCCCTCTCTCTCCGCTGAAACCCTGAGAAATCAGGGTTTTGCTGTTTATATCCCTTTTATCCCACACAATTCCGGGATAAAGTTTTACTGAGCCATTGTGCTATATCAATAAAACCTGAAACAACTTAATTGTTATTTCATTTAAAAAAAAACGGATCTGCTTTTTCCGATTTCTGTTATCCTGCATAAAAGCATATAATTTTAAATCTTTAAAACAGTAAAAGAAACTATTTTTGATTACTTACATAGGAACATGTATCCCCCGGTAATGAAGGAAAAACTGCAGCAATTAGCCAGTCAGCTTGAAGGTGATCTTTTTGATGATAATACGATGCGTATACTATACGCTACAGATGCATCTGCCTATCGTGAAATGCCTCTGGCAGTTGCCATTCCAAAAACAATTAATGACATCAAACTACTGATCGCTTTTGCAAGAAAAGAAAAAACTTCCTTGATTCCGAGAACTGCAGGCACTTCACTTGCCGGGCAGGTAGTAGGTAATGGAATCATTGTAGACGTTTCAAAATATTTTACACAGATCCTTGAGTTGAATACAAAAGAAAAATGGGTCCGGGTACAGCCGGGAGTTATCAGGGATGAACTCAATATGTTTCTGAAACCACATGGATTATTTTTTGGTCCGGAGACTTCTACTGCCAACAGGGCCATGATCGGAGGAATGGTTGGCAACAACTCCTGTGGTTCTAATTCTGTAGTCTATAGAAGTACCAGGGAGCATTTACTGGAAGTAAAAGCATTACTGAGTGATGGTAGTGAAACAGAATTCAAGTCATTAAACTTAAATAATTTTCATGATAAGTGTGAAGGTGAAAGCTTGGAAGCTAAAATTTATAAATCTATCCGGCGCATTCTTAGCAATTACGATAACCAGGAGGAAATAAGAAAAGAATTTCCCAAAAAAACTGTGGAACGGAGAAACACCGGTTATGCAATTGATGTACTGTTAGATTCTGCTCCATTCACTGCCGGGGAAAAAGATTTTAATTTTTGCAACCTGATAGCAGGTTCTGAGGGTACGCTGGCTTTTATTACTGAAATTAAATTAAACATTGTTCCCCTACCGCCAAAAGAAGTGGGTTTGCTCTGTGTGCATTTTAATTCAATAGACGAATCATTAAAAGCTAACCTGATAGCTTTAAAATATAAACCCAGTGCCAGCGAATTAATAGACCAGTATATCTTAGAATGTACCAAAGAAAATAAAGAACAGATCAAAAACCGTTTTTTTGTACAGGGTGATCCCGGCGCTATCCTGGTTATTGAATTTACCAAAACAAACAGGGAAGAAATAACTGTAATTGCAACACAGCTTGAAGCCGATATGAGAGCTGCAGGTTACGGTTATCATTTCCCATTATTGTTTGGAGAAGACAGTAAAAAAATATGGACGCTTCGTAAAGCCGGTTTGGGTTTATTGGCAAATTTACCGGGAGATGAAAAAGCTGTTCCGGTTATAGAAGATACAGCTGTAGATGTAAATGACCTGCCTGCATATATCAGAGACTTCAATGAAATATTAAAAAAGCACAATTTGTATTCGGTGCATTATGCTCATGCCGGTTCCGGTGAATTGCATTTAAGACCTATCATAAACCTGAAGACTGAAAAAGGGAACCAGCTTTTCAGAACAATTGCTGAAGAAATAGCAACACTGGTTAAAAAATATAATGGCTCATTAAGTGGTGAACATGGTGATGGAAGGCTGAGGGGTGAATTCATCAAACATATGGTAGGAGAAAAAAACTACCAGCTTCTGAAAGAAGTAAAACTGACCTGGGATCCTGAAAACATTTTTAACCCGAATAAAATTGTTGACACTCCTTCAATGAATACAATGCTGCGCTATACACCAGGCCAGCAAACTCCTGCATTTAAAACAATATTCCGATTTTATAACCAGGATGTATTGCAACATGCTGAGCAATGTAATGGTAGTGGTGATTGCAGAAAGACGGAATTATCAGGAGGCACTATGTGCCCATCTTTTATGGCCACCCGGAATGAAAAAGACACAACAAGGGCAAGAGCAAATATTTTAAGAGAGTTTCTAACGAATTCTGATAAACTCAACCGCTTTGATCATAAAGAAATTTATGAAGTAATGGATTTGTGCCTTAGTTGCAAAGGTTGTAAATCGGAATGTCCGAGTAATGTGGATGTAGCAAAACTTAAAGCAGAGTTTTTACAACATTATTATGATGCCAATGGAGTTCCTTTCAGATCAAAACTAATTGCCAATTATTCTGCATCTGCAAAGTTGGGTGCCCTGATACCGGGTTTATATAATTTTTTAGTGACAAAAAATATTTTCAGTAATCCTATAAAACGAATAAGTGGGTTTGCAACAAAAAGAAGTTTACCAACATTACATTCTACCACTCTGAAAAAATGGTATAGCAAACACAAGATTCACAATCCAGCTTCAGGACAAAAGAGTAAAGTGTATTTATTCTGTGATGAATTTACAAACTATAATGATCCTGAGATTGGGATAAAAGCAATTCAGTTACTTGAAAAATCAGGTTATGAAGTAATAATTCCGGAACATTTAGAAAGCGGCAGAACATGGCTTTCTAAGGGGCTATTAAGAAAAGCCAAAGAAATAGCCAATAAAAACATTGCTTTACTTCATCCTTTAATAAATGCAGATTCCCCTTTAATCGGCATTGAACCTTCTGCTATTCTGACTTTCAGAGATGAATATATAGACCTGGCTGATGATGATAACTTTGAAAAAGCCAAAGAATTAGCCAACAATGTTTTTTTGATAGACGAGTTTATTGCAAATGAAGTTGAAAAAGGAAATATTACTAAAGAACAATTCACAAAAGAAAAAAGAACTGTAAAGCTTCATGGCCATTGCCAGCAAAAAGCATTCTCTGCTATTTCAGCTTCTGTTAAACTTTTGTCACTACCGGAAAATTATTCAGTTGAAACTATTCCTTCAGGTTGTTGCGGAATGGCGGGCTCCTTTGGTTATGAAAAAGAACATTATGAATTGTCGATGAAAATCGGAGAACTGGTATTATTTCCGGCTGTAAGAAAACAGGCCAATGAAGTAATAATAGCAGCGCCGGGAACCAGTTGCCGTCACCAGATAAAAGATGGAACAGGAAAAAAAGCAATGCACCCTGTTGAAATTTTGTGGAATGCCCTGAATTAATGCTATAAGCAATTTTCTTTTTTCAATCCCTGCTGTAATCATCCTGCAACCTCACAATATCATCTTCATCACTTGGATTGCTTACGTCTGTATGTTGCCAAATCTCTGCTACCAACCCCCAGTCGTCTAATCCAACCAACCGGTGCCTTGTTCCCTTCTTTAGTTTAAGGATATCCCCTTTTTTAAGTGTATGTTTCATATCTTCTTTGTCAGTTTCACTTGTGATCACCTGTACATTATTTCCAATGCATTTCCATATCTCTGCACGACGATGATGGTATTGCCAGCTTAACCTTTGATGGGGGGCTACTGCCAGAATTTTGGGGCTTAGTTTTTCTGTGATCTTAAGTTCCTGAAAATTTTCTTCCGGAAAATAATATGCTGCAAATTCCACAGCCTGTTGTTCATCTATTACAAAAAAACCTCCCCATGGTCTGTTAAGGTCTTTATCAATAATATTAAAACCCTGTTCTGCCAGCATTATTTCTACTTCCTGAAAAATTTTATTCTTATTTAGCATTCCATTTTAATTATTCTGATTGCCAATTTTAAAGTTCAATTACTTTCCTTT
>CAZOOT010000163.1:0-6165 GCA_964581455.1 uncultured Chitinophaga sp.
CCTAGCATTACCTGTTCCTCGTTGGGTACTTTTCTATAGCTATAATTTGCAATATTGCCACATCGTACACATATCGCATGCAGTTTTGTAATATAATCAGCCTTGGAAAGCAGGTTTGGCATTTGGCCAAAGGGATTGCCCAGATAATCCATATCTAATCCCGCCACAATTACCCTTACCCCTTTATAGGCAAGTTCATCACAAACATTGGCGATTTCGCTATCGAAAAACTGGGCTTCATCTACCCCGATTACATCCACATTCTGGGCCAGCTCCAAAAGCTTTTTGGAATCGTCAACAGGGGTAGAAAGAATTTTATTCTCATCATGAGAAACGATTTTTAATTGATCAAACCGTACATCAATGGCAGGTTTGAATATTTCCACTTTCAGGTTAGCAATCTTTGCCCGTTTTAATCTGCGAATCAACTCTTCGGTCTTTCCGCTAAACATTGAGCCGCAAATGACTTCTATCCATCCACGCCTTTCTCCCCGAATATTAGGTTCTATAAACATCGTTAAAAAATATATACAATTATTAAACTTGGCAAACTGTTTGTAATTTTAAACTTATTGACTTAACTAATATTAAAAAATCAAACTGAAATTTTAATTAATATTCATTAAATAATAAAAGATCAAAGTCAGTAAAATCAATTTATTTAAACAGCGGCACCAAAAGTAATATAAACAAATGGAAAGAATCCAGTCTTTGATAAACCGTCTCCAGGAACAATTGGATCAGCAGGCAAATGCTGCAGTCATGTTGGGTACTATTCAGGTTTTGCAGGCTGAATTGTCCCGGCTTAATTCCAGCTCAAATAAAACTCTGGGCACTTCAAAAATTTCTGTATTGATGCCGGCTTCTCATCAGTTCATAAAACAGGAAGCTGATCCGGAGCCAAATGTTACAACGGCAGTTAAACCCAAACCACTGGCTCAAAACCAGCTTGGACTACATTTTGACCCCTTAAATGAGATCCCGACCCTATCGCAACAGCAATTTGTAAGAGAGGTAAATGAAACTGTTTCAAAAGAAGAATCACTGAATGACAAATTGAAAGAGGAAAAAAAAGAAGTAATGCATATTTTGAAAGATTCTCCGATCAGGGACCTGCGAAAAGCCATTGATATCAATGACCAGTTTGTTTTTATCAATGAATTATTCCGTGGCGATGAAACGATGTATGACCGGTGCATAAAAACCATCAACAGTTTCAAAATTTATCCTGAAGCTGAATATTGGATGAATCGTGAATTGAATGTTAAGTTAGGCTGGGATGACAGCAATGAATCAGTAGTTAATTTCTATAATTTGGTAAGAAGGCGGTTTTCCTGAATGTAATGGACTATTTTTTCAGTAGCCCCTTTATTATTTTGTACAAAGGCCTTTGCGTTTTTACAGGATGTGATATAAGATTCCCTGTCATTTAATATTATGCTGATCAGTTTTACCAGCTCTTCTTTGTTTTTGATATCAAAACCTGCTCCGGCTTTTTTCAATTCATAAGCTTCCTGGAACTTTTCAAATCGGGGACCAAAGAACACCGGTTTCCCATACACAGCAGCTTCAAGTATGTTATGAATTCCATGGCCAAATCCGCCACCGACATAACAGCAGGTAGCGTAATAATACAGTTTTGATAACATGCCTATATTATCAATTATTAAGATTTTCCTGTTTAGAAACTTTGATTTATCCGATTTTAAATCGGAGAATAAAACAGAATCCGGAAATAGTTTTTTTATATAAATAAGGTGTTCCTGATTGATTTCATGTGGAGCAATAATCAACTTAAGATCTGGAAAGTTCAATAATGCTTCTTCTAAAATCTTTTCATCCTTTGGCCAGGTACTTCCTGCAACCAACACTTTCGAATTGGCACAGAAATCTGTTATTGCATCAATAGGTTGAAATTCATCTGCGACCTCCGATACCCGGTCAAATCTTGTATCGCCTGCAACAGTCACATTATTTATATTTAGTAGCTGCAAAAGAATTTTTGAAACTTCATCCTGTACAAAGAAATGAGTAAAACTATTAAGCATTCTCCGGTGAAATTTTCCGTACCATTTAAAAAATGACTGATTTTTTCTGAAAACTGAAGAAATCATGAGGAGGGGAATCTTTTTTTCTTTACACACAGACAGATAATGATACCAATAATCATATTTTACAAATACAACAAGAGATGGGTTGACGATATCCAGGAATCTTTTTGCATTAGAACCTGAATCCAGGGGCATATAAAATACCCAATCAGCTTTTTTGTAATCTTTCCTGATATTATATCCTGAAGGAGAAAAAAATGTGAGAAGAATTTTTGAATCGGGGTATTGATTTTTGAGTTTTTCCAATACTGGTCTTCCTTGTTCAAATTCACCTAAGGAAGCAGAATGGAACCAGATGACTTTTGAATCAACATCAGCAAATGCTTTTTGCAAATGAACAAAAATATTTTTCCTGCCAGATAACCAATGCTTGGCTTTTTCATTCCAAATGGAAGCTATGAAAATACTGGCCCGGTAAGTAAAGAGGAATATGGTATAAAAAATTTTTGCCAAGCTTTTTAATTTAGCCTTTTTGTAATTGGGATAACAAATGTAAAGGCAAACGGATAAACTACCCTTAATTCATTATTTTTGCGCCCATTACAGCCTATTGTCCGATAAGTCTAAATTGACAGAAGGATTCTGAACAAACAGTAAGTTTTTACCTGAAAGCCTGTTTGAGTGATAAATTAAATCTGATTTCTATGCGCCCAATTCAAATGGTAGACCTTAAACAGCAGTATAAAAAAATAAAATCTGAAATAGATGAAGCAGTCATTGATGTTTTGGAAAGTTCAGCATTTATTAATGGAAAACCTGTTCATGATTTTGCCAAAAACCTTTCAGAATACCTCCAGGTTAAGCATGTAATTCCCTGCGCAAATGGCACCGATGCTTTACAAATTTCAATGATGGCACTTGGCCTTGAACCGGGTGACGAAGTAATCACACCTTCTTTCACCTATATTGCTACTACCGAAGTGATCGCTTTGCTCAGACTTACTCCGGTTTTTGTTGAAGTGGATCCAAAGACTTTTTGCATGGATCCAATTGCATTGGAAAAAGTTATTACCCCCAAAACAAAAGCAATTGTCCCCGTACATCTATACGGCCATGCTGCGCCGATGGATGAGATCATGTCAATAGCAAAAAAACACAACCTCTTTGTTATTGAAGATAATGCACAGGCTATCGGAGGAAATTATATTTCTTCTGATAACAGTAAAAGAAAAACAGGTACGATAGGAGATGTGGGAACGACATCCTTTTTCCCTTCAAAAAATTTGGGCGGATATGGCGATGGGGGTGCAATTTTTACAAATAATGACCAACTGGCTGAAAAGCTGAGAATGATCGCCAATCATGGCCAAAGCATAAGGTATTATCATGATATGGTTGGATGCAATAGCAGGCTGGACACTTTACAGGCTGCTGTTCTAAACATTAAACTCAAACATTTAGATCAATATATCCTGTCAAGACAGGCAGTGGCAAATGCTTATGATAAAGCATTTGCCGGCCATGCGAAGATCACTACACCTTTTCGGGCTCCTTATTCCGATCATGTTTTTCATCAATATACCTTACTGTTGGATGCTGTTGACAGAAATGGATTAAATGAATTTTTAGCAGAACATAAAATTCCATCCATGATCTATTACCCGGTGCCGGGACACAGGCAAAAAATGTTTGAGCATTTCAATACTGCATCTGTTCCCATGCCTGTTACAGACTGGCTTACTGAAAGAGTGATCTCTTTGCCTGTACACACTGAAATGGAAGATGATCAAATAGAATTCATCACTTCAAAAGTTTTAGAATACATTAACCGTTAATATTACTTTATGAAAATAGCAGTCGTTGGCACTGGTTATGTTGGATTAGTTACCGGAACATGTTTTGCGGAAACCGGTAACACAGTTACTTGCATCGATATTGATAAGAAAAAAGTTGACAAGTTAAATAATGGCCAGGTCACAATCTACGAACCGGGACTTGAAAAATTATTTTTAAGAAATCAGCGGGAGGGAAGGCTGAAATTTACAACTGAACTTAAAGAAGCGGTTCAGGATGCTGAAATCATTTTTCTTGCTTTACCTACACCACAGGGAGAAAATGGCTCTGCTGATTTAAAATATATTCTTGGAGTAGCTGATGATCTTGGTAAAATTATTGACGGGTACAAAGTAATCGTTGATAAAAGCACAGTCCCGGTTGGTACAGCAGAAAAAGTTCATGCAGCAATTGCCAGGAATTATAAAGGAACATTTGATGTTGTCAGCAATCCGGAATTTTTAAGAGAAGGAGTGGCAGTTGATGATTTTATGAAGCCCGACAGGGTGATCATCGGAACAGAATCCGAAAGGGCCAGAAAAGTTATGGGTGATCTGTATGCACCTTTTGTGCGCCAGGGAAATCCTGTAATTTTTATGGACGAAAAATCTGCAGAACTTACAAAGTATGCTGCAAATTCCTTTTTGGCTGTAAAGATTTCTTTTATGAATGAGATCGCCAGGCTTTGTGAACTGATGGGAGCAGATGTTGATATGGTTCGCCGGGGAATTGGCAGTGATGAAAGAATTGGAAAAAGATTTTTATTTCCTGGTATTGGTTACGGAGGCAGTTGTTTTCCCAAAGATGTGCAGGCTCTGGCAAAATCTTCTTCAGATGTAAAATACGATTTCAGGATTTTGGAAGCAGTGATAAATGTGAATGAAAGCCAGAAACTTTACCTGATCCCCAAGATCAGAAAGTATTTTAAAAACGATCTCAAAGGAAAAAGAATAGCGATATGGGGTTTGGCATTTAAACCAAACACGGATGATATCCGTGAAGCACCATCTTTATATATGATTGAAGCATTATTAAAAGAAGGAGCAGTCATAACTGTTTTTGATCCTGAAGCCATGCAGAATGTTCAGGATATAATGGGTGAAAAAATAAATTTTGTAGAAAATCAGTATGATTGCCTGCAGGATGCTGAAGCTTTACTCATCGCAACAGAATGGAATGAATTCAGAACACCGGATTTTGAGAAAATGGCCGGTCTAATGAGGAATAAAGTGATTTTTGATGGCAGAAATGTTTTTGACCTTGACCAAATGAAAGAACTTGGTTATTATTATGAAAGCATTGGCAGAAAAATCATCCTGCCATAAATAAAAAAATGGAAAGAAAGCGAGTTTTAATAACCGGCGCAGCCGGGTTTCTAGGTTCACATCTTTGCGACCGGTTCATAAAAGAAGATTATCATGTTATTGCTATGGATAACCTGATCACTGGCAACATGAAAAATATTGAACAATTTTCTCATCTTGATCAGTTTGAATTTATTCTTCATGATGTAACAAAGCATATTGACATTCCCGGCAAGTTGGATTTTATTCTGCATTTTGCTTCGCCCGCAAGCCCGATTGATTATTTAAAAATTCCTATTCAGACTCTAAAGGTTGGTGCAATGGGTACGCATAATTGCCTGGGTTTGGCAAAAGATAAAATGGCTAGAATTCTTGTTGCATCCACAAGTGAAGTATATGGTGATCCATTGGTACATCCGCAAACGGAAGAATACTGGGGTAATGTAAATCCGGTTGGCCCCAGGGGAGTATATGACGAAGCAAAAAGATATATGGAATCAATTACCATGGCATATCACAGTTTTCATGGAGTTGATACAAGGATCGTAAGAATATTTAATACATATGGTCCCAGAATGCGATTGAATGATGGCAGGGCTTTGCCGGCATTTATTGGACAAGCCCTCAGGGGAGAAGACCTCACCGTATTTGGTGATGGTTCACAAACAAGAAGTTTTTGTTATGTGGATGATCTTATAGAAGGCATTTATCGTTTGCTGTTCAATGATCATCATTTGCCTGTGAATATTGGAAATCCGGATGAGATTTCACTGAAAGCTTTTGCAATGGAAATATTGGAACTTACCGGGCATAAAGTGAAAATCATTTATAAACCTTTGCCTGAAGATGATCCAAAGCAAAGACGGCCTGATATTAACAAGGCAAAGCGATTATTGGGATGGGAGCCGAAAGTGAATCGTAAGGAAGGTTTAAAGATCACTTATGATTACTATAAATCTTTACCATTGGCAGAATTG
>CAZOOT010000164.1:0-6134 GCA_964581455.1 uncultured Chitinophaga sp.
GCGGGAATTAGTAGGTCATGGATTAGGTCGAAATTTGCATGAAGACCCGCAAGTGCCTAACTATGGAAAAAGAGGATCAGGCCCTAAGTTGAAAGAGGGGATGGTGCTGGCTATTGAACCCATGATCAACCTGGGTAAAAAAGAAGTGTATACAGAATCTGATGGATGGACAGTGAGAACCAAAGACGGCAAAGCCTCTGTTCATTTTGAACATGATGTTTGTGTAAGAAAAAATAAGGCAGATATTCTTTCTGACTATACCTATATAGAAGCTGCAGAAAAAGCAAACCCCAATTTGTTTTCAGATTACTGAATTCAACAATTCAATTTTTATTTAATACCGGAAAAGTGAAACTATCTATCCAACTGACCTTTCAATTGTACATGACTCCAGGCTAATATTGGAAAAATAAAAATCAAAAGGAATACCCATTGGCATGAGGTAAAATAGAAAAGTGTAAATATGATTGCTAAAAGATATAGCGGATAAGTGATTAGCAATACAGCAATGAGTACCGAATCATTATGAACAGTATCTTTAAAATATTTAAAAACAAAATACCTGGCCGGCAGGTAGAGTGGTGCATGAATAAGCCAACCCATTATAGATGGCAATGCTAACAATTTTTTTTTAGCGGTGGATGGAGTGACCTCCAATAATTCTTTTTGTTTCTTTTTATCTGATTTTTCTATCTCAAATACCAATGGTCCTAATTCTTTTTGCAAGTGTTCATTAAAAGCAAGATTTCTCACACCTTCAGAAGCAGCAGGATCAAACCGCTCCATGGAAAACAGGTTTCCGAAATTGACGAAAATATTTTTTCCGAAACGGGTGAAAGAACTGTAATTAATACCGACCGGCAGTATTTTCAACGGAATATTTTCATCCTGGCATTTGATGGCAAGTCTTGCTGTGCCTTTTTTCAGGGATCGCAAATGCCATTCATTTACACAAAGACCTTCACTGAAAATCAGTACTACACCTTTGTTCCTAAAAATTTCAACACACTTATCAAATGTTGTATAATTCTCAGACAGGTTCTCAACCCCTTCGCTTGGACGGTACACGGGCAGCATCCTGAGTGTGAACAATATCTTCCCCACAAATTTGCTGATAAAAGCATCACCTCTTGTTAATGACCAGATGGGTTGCTCAAATAAAACATCAAGAAGAACCGCGTCTAAAAAAGAATTCGGATGACTGCAGGCAAGGAGCAGCGGCCCTTTTTCTTTCAGCATTCCAGGATTATTAATAATAATCTTTCTGCCAAAAATCTTAATTGCAAGGCGGACAATAATTTTTAAAATGGAGTAGAGCATAATTGGAATTATTAATTAATAATTATTAATTAATAATTATTGAGATATTATATAGCATCTAACGAACTTAATAAAAATTAATCGTTCTTTGTTCAGTGAGCAAACATTTAATTGTAATTGGCGGCGGGGCAGCCGGTTTTTTTTGTGCAGTGAATGCTGCCAGGATGAATCCGGGATTAAAAGTAAGCTTCTTTCAAAAGTAAAAGTAAGTGGTGGCGGCCGATGCAATGTGACCCATGCATGCTTTGATATAATGGATATGAGTAAGCAATATCCCAGGGGACAGCATTTTGTAAAAAAAGCATTTCACCGGTTTTTTACAACGGATACAATAAAATGGTTTGAAGAAAGAGGAGTAAAGCTGAAAACAGAGAAAGATGGAAGAATGTTTCCTGTTTCTGATTCTTCACAATCAGTTATCAGTTGTCTGATGAATGAAGCTGATCATTTTAGTGTGAAGATTATTTTAGGAGCTGAAGTCAGAATTCTGAAGTATGAAGTCGGAAAGTTTCGCATTGAATTATCAGACCTCAAGCTTTTGACTTCAGACTTTGTTTGCATCGCCTCCGGAGGTTATCCAAAATCTTCCATGTTTGAATGGTTAAAAGAAACTGGTCATAGTATAGAAGACCCCGTTCCTTCCTTGTTTACATTCAACCTGGCCAAACATCCTATTTCAAAATTGATGGGCATCAGTGTAGAAAAAGTCTGTGTGAAAATTGCCGGAACCAAACTAGAGGAAGTAGGTCCTTTATTGATTACACACTGGGGATTCAGCGGGCCGGTGGTGCTGCGATTGAGTGCATGGGGGGCAAGGCAATTGTCAATTGTCAATTGGCAATTTGTAATTTCTGTAAACTGGTTGACAGATTTCAATGAACAAAGTTTGCGGGAAAAATTTCAGTTATTAAGAATTGAAAATGCTTCACAAAAAACAATAAATAAAAATCCGTTTGGATTGCCTTCAAGGCTTTGGGAATTTTTTGCAGAGCAGGCAGGAGTAAAGAATGAAATGCGCTGGGCCGATCTGCCTGCCCTGGTGCAGAATAAATTCATTAAAAATTTGTGTGGATATGAATGCGAAGTAAAGGGCAAAACAACTTTTAAAGAAGAATTTGTAACAGCAGGTGGAATTAAACTGAATGAAGTGGATGCAAATACTATGATGAGCAAAAAAGTTCCAAAACTTTTTTTTGCAGGTGAGGTACTGGATGTAGATGGCATAACCGGTGGTTTCAATTTTCAGCATGCATGGACAAGCGGATGGGTGGCGGCCAAGCGTATTGCGGATTTGAGCCGTGAGAAGTGAGTAGTGAATTGTGAATGGTGAATTGTGAATGCCTTTTCCTGCTTTTAACGCAGTATATTTTAGGAAATATTGACGTTTGACCATTCACTATTCACAGATAGCTAAACAGAATTACCGGACCTTGAACGGAGCCCTTCGATGAACTCAGGGAAAACTTGCAACGAATGTCCAATCAAGGCGTTAAAGCAGGTAAAAAAATCAAAAAAAACATTGATTATCAATTTTCAAAACGGGTGTGATTGGCTATCTTTGCCGCCCCGGAATTTTAAACCCCTCCGGGTAAAAAAACATGTTTCAAAACTTAATTAAAAAACAACTAAACGCTGATGCACCGGAGTCTGCTCCTGCTGATGTAGCAGAGACTACAGCGACAACAAATGCACCCGTGGCCGAGCCCGTAGTTGAGACGGCTCATGATGATTTTGACTGGAGTGTTGACAAACGTAATGTGACATCTTACACGCCAGAAGAAACCGAAAAATATGCAAAAGTGTATGAAGATACTTTTGTACAGATCAATGATGGTGAAATGATCAATAGCACTGTAGTTGGATTAACGAAAACAGATGTGGTATTGAACATTGGATTTAAAAGCGATTCGTGATATGCCTAACCTGAAAATTGGAGACCAGGTAGAAGTATTGGTGGTTGACAAGGAAGACAGGGAAGGACATCTTAACTTAAGCCGCAGACAGGCTCGTGTTACCCGTGCATGGGAACGTATTGTAGAGGCACATAAAACCGGTGAAGTGATCACAGGTAATGTAACCAACAAAACCAAAGGCGGATTGATCGTGGATGTATTTGGAATGGAAACATTCTTGCCAGGTTCTCAGATTGATGTTAAGCCGGTAACAGATTACGACCAGTTTGTAGGAAAAACAATGGAATTCAAAGTGGTGAAAATCAATGAAACCATTAAGAATGCTGTTGTATCTCACAAAGCACTTATAGAAAGCGATATCGAAGCACAACGTGCCGAGATTATGAGTAAACTGGAGAAAGGCCAGGTACTTGAAGGAACTGTGAAGAATATTACTGACTTCGGCGCCTTCATGGATCTTGGTGGACTAGACGGGTTACTTTATATCACAGATATTTCATGGGGACGCATCTCTCATCCTACAGAAGTATTGAAACTTGATCAGAAGATCAATGTGGTGGTACTTGATTTTGATGATGAGAAAAAACGTATCAGTCTTGGATTGAAACAACTTACTCCGCATCCATGGGATGTATTACCGGAAGTGATTGCTGAAGGCAATACGGTAAAGGGTAAAGTAGTGAATATAGAAGATTATGGTGCTTTCCTTGAAATTCAGCCAGGTGTTGAAGGTCTTGTTCACGTAAGTGAAATTACATGGGCCAATACACCGATCAATGCGAAAGAATTTTTCAAACTGAATGATGAATACGAAGCAAAGATTGTTACACTGGATAAGACAAGCCGTAAGATGAGTCTTTCCATCAAGCAGCTATCTACTGATCCATGGAATGAGATTGAAGAAAAATTCCCTGTAGAGAGCCGTCATAAAGGACTGGTAAAAAACATTACTCCTTATGGTGTGTTTGTTGAATTATCAACCGGTATCGGTGGAATGATCCATATCAGTGACCTGAGCTGGTTGAAGCGTTTCAATCATCCGGGTGAATATGTGAAAGTAGGAGAGAATATAGATATCGTAATTCTGAGCATTGATAAAGAAAACCGCAAACTGCAACTTGGACATAAGCAGCTTGAAGAAGATCCATGGAACAGCCTGCAGGAAACTTTTGCAATCGGAACAATTCATGAAGGAACGGTTACCCGCCGTGATGATAAAGGCGCCGGTGTTCAACTTCCTTATGGATTGGAAGGATTTGCACCAAGTCGTCATTTGACCAAAGAAGACGGAAAGGTGATTGCTGCAGATGAGACGGCCCAGTTTATGGTAATTGAATTCGATCGCAATGAAAAGCGTATTGTGATTTCTCATACCCGTACTTGGGAACAGGCGATCATGGAAGAGAAGGACGCAGCCAGAAAAGAAGCAAGAGTGGAAGCTGATAAAACACGTAAAGCTGTAAAAACTGTACAGTCTAAAGTGGAAAAAGCAACACTGGGTGACCTAGGTGCATTGGCAGAGATCAAAGCCAAAATGAAAGAAGGTGAAAAAGTAGAGCCAAAGGCAGAAGCTAAAGCAGAACCAAAGTCTGAGGCTAAAGCAGAACCAAAGGCTGAGGTGAAAGCAGAAACAGAGGCTGAACCAATTGCAGAGGCAAAACCCGCAACGAAGAAAAAAGCAAAGAAAGAAGAAGCAAATACAGATGAGGCAAAGTCTGATGAAACAAAGACAGACGAAGCTAAGCCTGACGAAACAGCAAGCGCTGAATAAGTATTGCTGAGTACTCAGTACGAATTTTCTTAAATAAATTCAAGGCGTTCCGTTTAGGGACGCCTTTTTTTCTGTGTAGCTAAATCAGCGAGAACCGGAAGTTTTTATTTATAGAAAACAACCAAACAGAAATATAATCAGAAAAAATTTTCGTTTCCTAACCATTTGTATTCTCCGTTGAAATTTTATTATTCATTTTAGAAACTATTTAATTCTTAATTTAGGTATTTATATTTTACCAAACACTGATGTCAAATTTTTTAAAACGAATAAAAAATATCAAACCTGTTCGTTCATTGGTTTATGCAATAGTTGGAATAGTATCATATCCGGGACTTGTATGGTTTAATAAACTGAAAATTTCCGGTACAGAGCATATCAGCAATTTACCCAGGCAAAATGTATTGTTCGTAAGTAATCACCAGACCTATTTTGCTGACGTCATCACTTTTCTTCATATTTTTTGCGCAGTCAAATGGAGAAAGAAAAACAGGTTGGGAGTTCCTTATTATTTACTGAATCCGTTTACCAATGTAAATTATGTGGCAGCTGAAGAAACTATGAAAGGAAGCTTTATAAGCAGGTTATTTACTTTAGGTGGGGCCCTTACAGTAAAGCGAACCTGGAATACAGAAGCAAAGGAAAAAAGAAAAGGATTGGATCCTTCTGATACAAGAAAAATAGAAAGGGCACTGAGTGAAAACTGGGTCATTACTTTTCCGCAGGGAACTACCAAGCCTTTTGCGCCGGGAAGAAAAGGAACAGCCCTCATCATTAAAAGAAATAAACCAATTGTGGTTCCGGTTGTGATCAATGGATTCTGGAGGGCATTTAATAAGAAGGGATTGAAGTTTAAAAAAAGAGGCACCCTGCTTACGGTGAGGTTTAAAGAACCTTTAAATATTGATTACGATGATACAAGTGAAAATATTTTAGCTGTCATCATGGATGCAATTGAGCAAAGCAAATCATTTATGATGAAAGGGGGGCACCACCTGGAGAAAATTAAGAATAAGCAATAGACAATTTGCAATTAGAATTCAGGTTAACCTATTGACCATTGACCATTGACCATTGACCATTGACCATTGACCATTGACCATTGACCATTCACTCATTCATAAATAAAG
>CAZOOT010000165.1:0-6089 GCA_964581455.1 uncultured Chitinophaga sp.
GAAGTAGATGCACATGCTGCTCAACCAACAAAAAAAATTGGCCGTTTCCGTTTTGTAGATCAGGATAAGAACGGGAATATTGATGGCGCAGATAAAATCATCATTGGCGATCCAAACCCAGATGTTGTAGTTGGATTTAATCTTGGTTTGAATTATAAGAATTTTGATTTCACTATGTTCTTACAAGGTACAGTTGGAAATGATATTTTTAATTACACTAAGTATTTTATTGATTTCTTTGGATTCAGTGGCAATCGTTCTAATAAAATGTTATACGATTCATGGACACCTACAAGAACGAATGCGTCTTTACCAATTTTAGATGTGGATGATGGATTTAGTTTCCAGCCAAGTTCATATTATATTGAGGATGGATCCTATTTACGCTGCAAAGTGTTACAATTGGGTTATACACTCCCTTCATTATTAATGAAGAAAGCAAATATTAGCAACGCCAGGATTTATATTCAGGGTCAGAATTTGTTCACAATTACCGGTTATAGTGGTATAGATCCAACTTTGGGAGGTCGTTCAGGAAGCCTGGGAACAGAACAGTGGCAGGGAATAGATTTTGGAAACTATCCAAATTCAAGAGTAATTATGTTTGGATTAACACTTGGATTTTAAAAATCCTTATTAATAAAAATTCTTAAATGTAATTTATATGAGAAAATTAATGTTTAAGTTCATGGGAATAATTTTGGTAGGAGCTTTGATATTTTCCTGCAAAAAATCTTTCCTTGAAAGAACTCCCGAAGCCTCACTTAACGAAGCAACATTAGCCAACAAGTTTGGTGCTAATGCTGCTTTGATAGCTGCTTATGCAGCGCTGGACGGTTGGACCGACCAGGGTTGGAATAATGCAGCAGGCAACCCATGGCCGGCTGCCGGAAGCAACTGGGTATGGGGTAGTGTTTCTACTGATGACGCTTATCCTGGTTCGCAGCCTAACGACCAGGTACAGGTAGAGCAAATAAATAAATATGACTGGCAACCTGATCTGTCATATTTCAGAGCTAAATTTCAGACAATTTATTGGGGGATTGGCCGTGCAAATATTGCTTTAAGATTAATTGCAAAAGCAACAGATATGTCCAGCTCAGAGAAATCTCAGGCAGTTGGCGAAGCAAAATTTTTAAGAGCACATTATCATTTTGATGGTTACAGGATGTGGAAGAATATTCCCTATTATGATGAAACTGTAACTGACTATCGCTTGAAAAATGATGTGGATATTTTCCCCAAGATTGTTGCAGATTTACAGGATGCAATATCCAGCCTGGCTTCAAAATCAAGTAATTCTTCTGCAAGGGCAACAAAAGAAGCTGCCCAGGCATATCTGGCTAGAGCATATATGTATAATGGCAGGTATTCAGATGCTTTGCCTTTATTGAATACTGTAATTAGCAGCAACAGATATGCACTGGTTGATAATTTTCATGACAATTTTGATCCTGCAAAACAAAATAATAGCGAAGTTGTTTTTGCATTTAAAGCTTCTGTAAATGATGGTGCCGGTGAAAGTGCAAATGGTAACTGGGGCGATCGCCTTAATTTCCCGCATGGTTCAACTGTAACCACATGTTGTGGATTCCACCAGCCCTCACAAAACCTGCTAAATGCGTTTAAAACTGGTATTACTGGATTACCGGTTCCTAATTCAAATGCTACTAATTATAACCAGGCAACAGATAATCTTGATCCAAGGGCAGACTGGACCATTGGAAGAACGGGCATACCATATCTTGATTGGGGAGTTCACCAGGATAGCTGGATTAGAGATGGCGGATATTGCGGTTTCTTAAGCCCAAAGAAAAATCAATTTCATAAAGCCCAGGAAGGTACATTATCTACAGCAAGCGGATGGTCAAATGCACCCAATGCAATTGATATTCCATTCCTTCGGTACTCCGATGTTTTGTTGATGGCCGCAGAGTGTGAAATAGAAACTGGTGGAAATCTTATGAGAGCTGCTCAATTGGTAAACCAGGTAAGAACCAGAGCCGGAAAATTTGCACAGGGAGCAGGTACCAATGAAGCGACTATTTCACAAGCATTAACCGCAGGTGTTGGTGTAATCAATGGAACCAGTTATAGAATTGGTTTATATCCAGAGCCATTTGCAAATCAGGCTGCTGGCCGTGATGCTGTTCGTACAGAAAGAAGACTTGAGTTAGCAATGGAAGGATATCGTATGTCCGATTTGCGTCGCTGGAATATTATGGTTCAAACATTAAATGATTTTGTAAACGTAGAAAAAAACAGGAGGACGCAATTATTTTCTGGTGTTCAAACTGTAACTGATAAATATAAATTATATCCACTTCCAACAGTTGAAATTGAATTAAGCAGAAAAGAAGGAGCGGCACAACTGTCTCAAAACCCGGGATGGTAATTTAATTTAGTTTAGATTTTTTGTAAAAGACACTCTTTAATTAAAGGGTGTCTTTTATTTATCAGTAATCTTGTTTAACCATTTCAATTCTCATTTTTGTCATAACTTTCAACTGTGTATATTAAATGTGTCAAAAATTTATTTTGAAAAATGAATAAAGCGTTAGTTACACTATTTACATATGGGTTTTGGGTTTTTTTACTTGGTTGTAGTTCCGGGAATAGTAAAGGTTATGTACCTCCGGAAGATCCGTTATTTATAAAACTGGATTCTTCACAAACAGGCGTAAACTTTATTAACCAGGTAGAAGATGGAGCGGAATATAATATTCTTACCTACCGGAATTTTTATAATGGTGGCGGAGTGGCTTTGGGAGATATTAATAATGATGGCCTTCCCGATATCATGCTTACAGCCAATTTGGGAGAAAGCAAATTGTTTCTTAACAAAGGCAATCTTCAATTTGAAGATATCACAGTTTCAGCTGGTATTAAAAGTGTCAGGGGCTGGCGTACCGGAGTTACAATGGCTGATGTAAATGCGGATGGCTGGCTGGATATTTATATCTGTAACAGCGGCGACATTAAGGGGGATAATAAAGAGAATGAGCTATATATAAATCAGCACAATAATACATTTAAGGAGCAGGCAAAAGAATTCGGGTTGAACGATCCCGGGTATACTACACATATTTCATTTTTTGATTATGATCTTGACGGAGATCTTGATGCTTATATACTGAACAATAGTTTTATCAGTGTAGAAAAATTTGATATCGTTGCTGCAAGATCTGTTATTGATACAATCGGCGGACATAAATTAATGAAAAATGATAATGGATATTTCAGGAATGTAAGTTTAGCTTCCGGAATTGCCAGTATAAAAATTTCTTATGGGCTGGGAGTTTCCGTAAGTGATGTCAATGGCGATATGTATCCGGATATTTATATCAGTAACGATTTTTATGAAAAAGATTATTTGTATATCAACCAGAAGAACGGCACTTTCAAAGATGAATTGCCTGAACGGATGGGGCACATATCTTCTTCCAGTATGGGTGCTGATGTAGCTGATATTAATAACGACGGGTTCATGGATATCATTACAACTGATATGTTGCCGGAAGATGAATACCGGGTTAAAACTTTAACCCGTTTTGAAGAGTACCATGTAGAGAATATTAAGTTTCGGACAAATTTTTATTACCAGTACCCGCAAAATACTTTACAACTAAATAACGGTGACGGCACATTCCGGGAGATGTCTTTTCTTTCAGGAGTTGCTGCTACAGATTGGAGTTGGGGTGCCCTTGCATTTGATTTTGAGAATGACGGATACAGGGATATTTATATCAGCAACGGAGTATTTAAAGATATCAGCGACATGGATTTTGCCACATTTCTTGCAGATAAAAGCCAGGTAAAAAAGGTGGTTGAAAAAAAAGGCAGGTTTGATTTCAGGGATTTTCTTCCCTATGTTCCTTCTGTAAGGTTGCCCAACTATGCTTATTCAAATAATAAAAATATCACTTTTACCAACAAGGCATATCAGCTTGGTTTGGGTGAACCATCCTTCAGTAATGGTGTTGCCTATGCAGATCTTGATAATGACGGCGATTTTGACCTGGTTGTAAACAATATTAATTCACCCGGATTTATTTATAAGAACGAAACGAATAAAAAAACAAAGAATAGTTTTTGCAAAATAGACTTAAAAGGGGAAGGCCTGAATCCTTTTGGCGTTGGTGCATGGTTAACTCTTTATACAGATCATGGCAATCAGGTTCAACAAAATTTTCCTGTAAGAAGTTTTCAAAGTTGTGTAGACACAAAACTGATTTTTGGATTGGGAACCGACAACAAAATAGATTCTCTGGAAGTAATATGGCCCGATCTTTCCATGCAGGTTTTGTATAATATCGAGCCGGGAAAGGAGATTGTTGTTTACCAGAAAGATGCAAATAAAAAATTTAAACCTTCGAATAGCAGTAGTGTAATATTTACAAATAAAACTGAATCCATATTAAAAAATGAAATCAAACATATAGAGAATGTTTATACAGATTTTGATTCTGAAAGACTGATACCTTATATGTTATCTACACAGGGTCCAAAAATTTCAGCGGGGGATCTGAACAATGACGGACTGCAGGATTTATTTATCGGTGGTTCAGCCGGGGAATCAGCAAACTTATTGATACAGACCAAAACTGGTTTTGTGAGAAAAGAGCAAACTTCATTTATTTCAGATATGGATCTGGAAGATGCCGGATCAGTTTTTTTTGATATTGATAAAGATGGTGACCAGGATTTATTGGTAGCATCAGGCGGTTATCAATTTGATCAGGGAAGTACAATGTTGAATGCAAGATTGTATTTGAATGATGGCAAAGGAAATTTTACCAATGGAAATCTGGCTGGCGTTTCTACAAATGCCTCCTGTGTACGTATTGGTGATTATGATAAGGATGGTTTTATGGATGTGTTTATCGGGGGACGGGCCATTTCAGGTAAATATGGATTACCGGGAAGAAGTTATTTATTGCATAATGAAAATGGTGTATTGAAAGACCGTACACCTGAAATCATGAAACAACCAGGAATGGTTACTGATGCAGTATGGACAGATCTTGATAAAGATGGGTACCCGGATTTAATAATTGTAGGAGACTGGATGCCGGTTACTTTTTTTATGAATACAAACGGAAATTTTGCATCAAAGGAAACCGTACCCAATAGTTCTGGTTTATGGAATTGTATTACATCTGCCGATTTAGATAATGATGGTGATGACGACTTTCTATTGGGAAACTGGGGCCATAATTCTCAATTCAGGGCATCAGCAGAGAAACCAATGGAAATGTATGTCAGTGATTTTGACAATAACGGCAGTATTGATCCATTGATCACCTATTATTGGCCGGATAATAAGAGTCATTTATTTAATTCCAAAAAAGATATTACTGCACAACTGATTTATCTGAAAAAGAATTTCCTGTACTTTAAAGATTTTGCAGATAAATCAATCCAGGAAGTAATCGGTTCAGATTTGTTATCAAAATCAGCAAAACTTTCTATACAAACACTGAGTTCTTCTTATTTAATTAATGAGGGAAATAAAAACCTGACACTGATTTCAATGCCAATCATGGCACAGGCATCTCCGGTATTTACCATCCTCACTGATGATTTTGACAAGGATGGCAATTTGGATATTTTTACCGGGGGTAATTTTTTTGATCTTAAACCCGATATCGGTCGCCTGGATGCAAATGCCACTTGTATGTTTAAAGGTGATGGCAAAGGCGGCTATGAATTTGTACCCTCTCTGAAATCCGGATTAAAGATCAATGGCCAGGTGAGAGATGCCTTAACTATAAATGTAAATAACAGTAAACTTTTAGTGCTTGCACGAAATAATGAATCCCTGATTTTTCTTCAACCCAGATAAAGTATAAAAAGATTATATGAAAAGTTTATTTAAAAAAACATGGTTTCAGATATTGCTCTTCGGATCTATTACCGGTGGCTTGTTAATACTTGCCGACAATAAATTCGATTTTACAAAATCAGCTAAAAAAAGTGCAGGAACTTATGAAGGCCCTGTTTCTATGGATAAGAAAGATGTATATGTGACAAAGATGACATTTGATATAAACGTTCATGATTTTGGAAAAGTGAAGGAAGGGGATACG
>CAZOOT010000166.1:0-1923 GCA_964581455.1 uncultured Chitinophaga sp.
AAATCCCATCAGCCGGCCAGGTAGATAGTGACTCTTTTTGTGATTGTATTAAATTTCCCCATCCGGTAAATCCATACAAATTATCCAGCAATACACCAAACAATGCAAATCCCCGAAGTATATCCAGTATATCTGAACGTTCAGATAATAAAACTGGTGCTGGCTTTAAATCAGTCATACTAAAATCATGGTTTATGGACTCATCGAATTAAAAATACTAGGATTTATTTTTTTCCATCCCGGCAAATAAATAACGACCTATCAAAAGGCCCAGCAATAAAATGAAAACGGAGAGATAGCCTACCCATTCGTACCGTTGTAATTTTCCATGTGAATCCTGGATCACAATAAAACCTGCGGCCAATGAAGCCAGGGCTGTTCCCAATTGTTGTACACTGCTGTTGAAACTCAGATAACTTCCTCTTTGTTCTGGCTTCACTACATTACTGATCATGGCTTGTGCAGTTACGGCCCTGCCAGTTGCCACAATAAACCAGATGATGAATAAAAAAATGATTAGCGAAAATGGCAGGACGGGTAAATCTGTAAGCACCAAAACAATAATTAAAGAAAATATTACTGAGTATGTAAATACAGAGAGCTTCCCTACCTTATCAGAAAATCTTCCCAATGCAATTGCAGCAATAAACGATGCCATACCACCAAACAAATAAACCAAAGGTGTTTGATCTTTTGAAAATCCCATATTGAATTCAAGATATGGATTTACAAAAGGGATGATCAGGAAATGACCCATCATCACCAGGCCGGAAAAAAGCAAGGCAAGTCTTTGTTCCCTGCTGTTAATTACAGATAATATGGCATGTAAACGATGCGTTCCGTCTTCTTTTCCTTTTACATGATCCACAACAGCAGGAATGTATTTTATTACAAGAGGTATTATCCCTATTCCAAGAATTCCTACCAGCAGAAATGGAGCATGCCAGGAAAAAATGTTGGACAGGTATAGTGAAAATGGAACACCAATAGTAGAAGCAATTGCAAAAGAACTCATCACGGCTCCCATAGCGGCTCCCCTTCTTTCATAAGCAAATAGATCGGCAATGATGGACATCACCTGGGCGCCAATCAGACCACCGAATAACCCGGCAAGAATTCTGGCTGCCATCAGCAATCCATAAGTTGGTGCAAAACCACAGGCAAAAGTGCCAACCAGGAAACCGATATAGCCAAAGAGTAAAACTTTTTTCCTGTCAAACTTATCTACAAAAAAAGCCGCGGTAAAACCAGCAGCCGCAGCGGTAAATGTGTATGCACCCACCAGGAAACTGAACTGTTTCGGGTTAATATCAAAATAAGGCATCAGGTAATTACCCAATGGCATCATGATCATAAAATCAAGAATATGGGTGAAGTTGATGGAAGCCAACAGAAAAACGATCAGCTTTTCGTTTTTTGACATGGCGTGAAGATAATCGGGAAAAGGCAAAAACTGAAGAATTCAGTAATTAGCCCCACCATGATGATACTGTGCCTTACCATTTAATTATAGTCTTCTACCCATTCTAACTAAGAACATGATAAACCTGATTCTATTTTCGATTATCCGATTGCCGTTCTATTTCGTAACTTCTGTTCACCAATTTTAAAACCTAAACCGGCATGAGGGTTTTGTTATGAGAAAATATCTGTCAATTAACATCTGCTTATTAGTATTAAGCTTTCATGAAATCGTACAATCTATCTCCGAAAAAAAGGACAGCCTAAAAATAGAGAACCTTAAAAAAAATCTTCCCAAATCAAAAGGCAAAGACCGTATTGAATCGATGATATTGCTGTGTGAGTATTATTCCGATAAAACCAAAGCAAAAAATATTAGCGCAATAGATAGCATACAATATTATGGAAATAAGATTTTAAATGAGTCGAAGCTAATTAACTACAAAAAGGGAATTGCGATGG
>CAZOOT010000166.1:1933-6017 GCA_964581455.1 uncultured Chitinophaga sp.
TCTTGGCTACTGCATCTGATTCATTAAAAGAAAAGAAAGCTCAGGAAGCAATACAGATTGGCGATGAAATCAAAAATGACGAAGTGCTGGGATGGGCCTATTCTTTCCTTATTCGGGACATGAGTCCAAAAGCTATTAGTAACTACCAACACGCAATCGCTCATTTCAACAAAGCTGGAAAAATCTTAAGAGCAGCATTTATTAATACATGGCTTTGTCAGATTTATTTTTCTACAGGCGAAAATGAAAAAGCATTTGATTGTGCACGAGAAAATCTTAGTACGCTTACAAAAATTCAATCTCCTGAATTCTCCTATATCTATAGCCAATCCCTGTTATGGTCTTATTGGAATATGGCTTATATTTTCAAAGCAGCTGGTGATTATGAAGAAGCAATAAAATATATTCACAAAACTGAAGAAGTTGACAAAGCGGATAATCCAAAAGCTGAGGATTGGTCACTTGAAATTTCAGACATCTATGCCGAATTAGGGCGATATGACTCTGCTCATTTCTATTGGAATCGCTTCACAAGTTTCCCCAGTTGGAGTGATCCTAATGTCGGTTGGCGCCCAGGCAAAAAATTGCCCTTAAACGGCCTCGCAAGGATTTATGCGATGAACAAACAATATGACAAAGCGATTGAAATACTCAAAGACAATATTGTTTATTTTGATTCTTTGCTAAAATATACAACCGGCAATTTTCAAAATGCAGGTAACTATGGCAAAATGGTCGCATCCATTACTTTAAGCGCAATTTATGATTCGCTTAAAAACTATAAAGCTTCATTAGCATATGCAAAAGATGGCTTTTATCAAGCACAGGTAAGGAATCGCCGGCCAGAAATGATGCAGGCCAGTCAACTTCTTTCAAGAGCTTATCATCATTTAAATAATAATGATAGTGCCTATACTTACCTGGAAAAATATGTAATCCTAAAAGATTCTATCCAGAGCAAACAATTTTTATTAAGAATATACAATTCCAAAAAAGAGGCTGAAGAAGCAACGAAGGAATCACGTATAGGTTTGCTGAACCGCGATAACCAGATCAAACAACAACAACTGAAACAGGAAGCTACTTTCAGAAACTTTTTAATTGCAGTTTTTATCGCAATCGTTTTTGCCGGGCTATATGCATTTAGAAATATAAAGCTGAAACGAAACAATGATCGACTGAAGCAGGAGCAAAAGGAACAGGAATGGAAATTAAAACATCTTGAAAGTGAAAAGAAACATGCAGAACTTCAGCAACGGGCTCTTGAATTAGAAATGCAGGCCCTCCGTGCCCAAATGAACCCTCATTTTATTTTTAATAGTCTCAACTCTATCAACCGCTTCATTTTTAAAAATGAAACTAGAGAAGCTTCTGATTATCTCACCCGGTTTTCAAGATTAATAAGAATGGTTTTGCTGCACTCACAAAAAAAATTAGTACCGCTGGAAGATGAATTGGAAATGCTGAAACTTTACCTGGATATGGAAAGATTAAGATTTAAAAATGCTTTCGATTATCATATCACCACTACCAATGCCATTGAAAACTCATCGGTGTTTATTCCTCCCCTCCTGTTACAACCCTTTTGTGAAAATGCCATCTGGCATGGATTGATGCATAAGGAAGGCCCGGGTCATTTAAATATAGAATTAAATGAAGACAATGGAATTTTAAATTGCATCATTACTGATGATGGTGTTGGAAGGGAAAAAGCAGAAGAGTTTAAAAGTAAATCAGCCGAAAAAGAAAAATCAATGGGTTTAAAAATAACGAAGGAAAGATTATCATTGCTCAACCAGGGAAGCTCCGGTGGAACTTTTTATGAAATTGATGATGTAAGAAATGAGCAGGGAGAAATTGCTGGAACAAGAGTGCAGTTAAAAATAAAGTATAAAGAAACTGTAGAAGAACAAGTATAGCTGTTTCTTTAGCAGCCTATGTGTTTCCTATGATTCCTATTGTTCCTATGTGGTTAATTTTACCACATAGAATCATAGTACACATAGATTTCACATAGCAATTCTTAAAGCAAAAAGTATTATGCTTAAGGCAATAATAATAGACGACGAACCGTATTGCTGCGAGATACTCGCCGCCATGCTGGAATCAGATTGCCCGGATGTGAAGATTATAAGCATTTGCAAAAATGCCAACGATGCACTAAAAGCAATCCGCCAACAACCACCCGATTTAGTTTTCCTGGATGTAGAAATGCCAAAGATGAATGGATTTGAAATGCTGGAGCAATTACCCTCAATTAACTTCCATCTCATTTTTACAACCAGCTATGACCAATATGCATTAAAAGCCATACGATTCAGCGCTATTGATTATTTACTCAAACCTATTGACCGTGAAGAACTGAAAAAAGCAGTAGAGAAAGTCAGGCAAAGAATCCAGGTGCCCCTACCCCAGCAACTGGAGATCCTGATGGAAAAAATCAAACAACCGGCGAAGCCGGTTAATAAGATTGCCCTGCCCACGATGGAAGGATTGATCATGGTTCCGGTTGACAGTATTATCTACTGTGAATCGGATGATAATTACACCCATATTCATACAAAGAACAAAAACAAATTAACCGCCACCCGATCCTTAAAAGACATGGAAGAAATATTAGAGCAACATTCTTTTATCCGTGTACACCGTTATTACATCGTTAACCTGAATGAAATTGAAAAATACATTAAAGGCGATGGCGGATATTTGGTAATGAGTGATGGCAATTCTATTGATGTGGCGAGGAATAAAAAAGAGGTATTGCTGAAGAAGTTGCTGCCTTATAAGGAATAATTCAAAAAAAATTCGGGTATGATGTTAGAGCAAAAAGAGAAAAGAGTTTGTAACTTTAAGAAAAAAAGAAAATGCCGGGTAATACACTTAAGGAAAAGCTCATTAAAAAAATAAATGAAATTGATGATCCCGCTATACTGGAAGAAGTGTCCAATCTTTTTGAATTGCAGGAACCCGAAACAATTTATAAAGCAACCGAAGAGCAGAAAAAAGCCATTGAGGAAGCAAAAGAGCAAATAAAAAACAACCAAACCATAGATAACAGGCAAGCCAATAAAGAAGCAGACGAATGGCTAAGCGAATAACCTGGACGCACCGTGCACACCGGGACAGAAAAGAAATTTTTTTATACTGGAAAAATCGTAATCAATCCTCTGCTTATTGCAGAAAACTCAACTTACTCATTAAAAAAGCAATCGATCTTGTTGCTGCCCACCCAAATATAGGCCGCAAGACAGATATTGTAAATGTAAGAGTAAAGATTGTTAGAGACTATCTCATATTTTATGAAATAACTGAAGAACAGGTTTTCATTCTTTCAATTTGGGATAGCAAGAGAAATCCGGAGAATGCACCTTATTAAAGAATGGCAGATTTGACTAATATGACTTATCTGGCCTCCTACCCCAACTATCCCTCATTTTCCGTCAACTACCATGTATTGGCAGTCAGTACCTCATTGTAGTTTAAAGATGATTTCATCTGTTCATAGTTTGGCAGTGAAATGCTGATTTCTTTCCGTAATTTTTAATTAACTAAACCTGCATTTCAGATTTGTTATGAGAAATTTTTTTTTAACGCTCTTTTTAATTGCTACTGGGATTATTTCCGGTTCTGCCCAGTCAGCTGAAAAAATAAAAAAGGATAGCTTGATTATTGACAGTATGCAAAAGATTTTGCCGTCACTGAAAGATACCGCAAGGATAAACTGCCTGAATAATATTGCAGAAGCATTTCTTGATCGGATGGATTTTAAATTTAAAAGAAAATGTGATTCAGCAACATCGTACTCAGAAATTGCGATGAAAGAAGCAACTCAATCAGGTTTCAAACCCGGAATCGCCAAATCTTTAATCATATTTTGTATTAGTCATAATCTTTATTCTTTTCAAAATAGAAATACACAAACTGATAATACATCTAATATCAAAAAATGGGAAACCCATCTTAAACAACTTTTCGATGTAGCTGATCAACTCAATGATGCTCTTTTTCTGGGAAGAGCTTATTCGAGTCAATCAAATCTTATGTCCTGGAAAAAAGATGAAAAAGGAGAACTTTTTGCACTTGA
>CAZOOT010000167.1:0-5690 GCA_964581455.1 uncultured Chitinophaga sp.
AACCAAGGCGTCTGGCCACCATATTTTTCAGTGTAGCTTCCCTGGCGTTCATTCAGGTAATCATCCTGAGCAATGAAAGCTTTTAAAGCTGTACGTTGCGCTGCAGCATTTTGTGTATTCCCATTTATATCTAATAGTGGAGCAAAATTCATTAAATCAATTTCTGCATTTGTTGGTACATATAAAAGATCATTTGAGCCTTCTCCATCATTATTGATATCGCCTCCATATACATAAGCAAACCTGTTTCCGGAAATCCAGTTGCTGAAAAATGAAATAGTGGTACTCCATTTTTTATCTGCACCATAGTCAAACCTGCGTGTACCCACTAAAAGAAAACGATGCATATTTCCATATAAAGACGGCGTAAGCCCAGCTTCATTCACATTACCCAAAGCAGGATTTCTTCCAAAAGCATCACTTGAAATTTCAGCAGAGATTGAACTGGCATCTTTTGCAATCATAAAATTATAACCACCCATCATTGACCAACCGTTACTAAAGTTTTGCTGAGCAGTTAAACTAACATTAAACTGGTAGCCTTTGTTGGTATTAGTAAACACATAAGCATTTGCACCACCTACATCAGAAGCAGTATATATTTTACGCCTGTCGCTTGTTCCTGAAGTTAAAGTGCCTGTAGGGATGCCCAGTTTATAATTACGAACCATCATCGCCTTTACATCCTTTGTATAAGCTACATCAAGTGAAACTACTGTACCACCTTTCATTCTGCGGTCTGCTCCTATATTGGTTCTCCAAACCTGTGGCCAGCGAAAATCTTTGTCAGTAGCATTATAGAAAAAGCTGAATGGATTGCCAATATGGTTTCCGATCCATACAAACGGGAAACGGCCTGTAAACAAACCGGAACCACCACGAATTTGTAAGGATCTGTCTCCTTTTGCATCCCAATTAAAACCAACTCTGGGAGAAAACAACGGGGACCGTGTTGGTAATCTTGTGTTGTCAAGATCTTTTCCTGCTCCGTTGGTAATTCGTCTGCCTCTTGCATCATATAAAGTCAGGTTATCGTTATTCTGTACAGTTGGACTTCCCGTAGTATAACTATTTGCAAAAGTTCCATCGCCATTAAAATTTGGCTCCGTTAATCTGAATTTATCATCGGAATAAACCGGCTTATCCATTCTCAACCCATAAGTAAGCTTAAAATTATCACTTGCATTCCATTCGTCCTGGATATATAATGATAATTGAGCAACTGTTAACTCAACCCATTGCCATTTATCTGCAACTGCCCGGTTCTTTGCATAATTAACATCTACATCTAAAGGATAAGCTCCAAAAACATATGGACCACTAATGGGTACCTGAGTTTTAAAAGTACTTATATCAGCTTCAGAAAACAATGTGGGTCCATAACCAACCAGGTTAAATGAATTTCCAAATTTGAAACTCTCATATGATGCCCCGATCGTAATGCTATGATCTTTTTTATAAATATTAAAATCGTTGGTTATTTGCAATGCATCCTGGTTTAAACTATTGTTTATTGAGAATGGCTCATGACCTGCAATAATATAACGTGTGTTAAACTTTGTTATGTTGATAACAGGGAAAGGAGTAGAGAAAGGGTTTCTTCTGTCTCTGAAAGTAGTATACACCATTCTTAATTTGTTTGCATAATTGCCTTTCCAGTTTGATTTCAATTCCCCGCTAAAATTGTTTAATTGATTAACGATCTCATATCCTGAATTCCGAAATTGCAATGTTGTAAAATCAGGCCCTCTTCTTCCGATTGCACTCGGGTGTGCAGGCTTATCTTTTTTTGCATCCAACCCATTATAGGTAAAAGCCAGTTTATGAACATCACTGATATTCCAGTCAATTTTAGCCAGCCATTTATAACTTGTTGTTTTATGTGTAAATCCCTGGTATGGTCCGGTTTCATAATTGAATTTATTCTTTAGAATAGTTCTTACATCATTCAGATCTGATTCCAATACACGGGAAGTATTTGAATTGTTGGCATTTCCTGAATTCCTTGCAACATAACTTGTGGCTTCATCTGTCCGTTGTTCTGTTTCGAAACTCATAAAATAAAACAGCTTATTCTTTTTTATTGCACCGCCAAAAGCAAATCCGCTTTGTAACTGGCTGAGATCCGGAACAACAAATTTGGTTCCATCTACTTTTTTTCCGGTTAATGCTTCTGTTCTGTAAAATGTATAAACGGTTCCGGTAAAATTATTGCTGCCCGATTTTGTTACCGTGTTGATTCCAGCCCCGGTAAATCCCGCCTGGGTTACATCATATGGTGCCAGGTTTACCTGTATCTGATCTATTGCGTCCAGGGAAACGGGCTGTGCATTAGCCTGGCCACCCGGAGTTGGTGCATCCAGTCCAAATGGATTATTGAAAACTGCTCCGTCCAATGAAAAATTATTGTATTGTCCGTTTCTTCCGGCAAATGATAACCCGTTATAGGTTGCCGAAGCAGATGGGGTTAATCGCAAATAGTCGTCGGCTGAACGGGAGATAGTCGGCAATGTTCTCAGCTGACGATTTGAAATGTTTGTGGAAGCTCCGGTTCTTTTATTATCAAAGATGGCCGATCTTGAAGAGACCGTTACACCTCCCAGCTCTTTGGCTAATTCTTCCATTGTTACATCTACCGTATTGTTTAAACCAAGTTCAAGATACAAGTCATTTGTACTCGCTTTCTGAAAACTTACATGTTCTACAGTGACACTATAGGGGCCGCCAACTCTAAGGTTAGGTAAAGTAAACCGGCCATCCTGCCTGGTGAGCAATACATGTTTTATACCGGCATCCGGGTATTCAATAGTAACTGTTGCTGACGCAACAGCAGCTCCTTTTGCATCTTTGACTATTCCGTTCAAAGTAGCAGTAGTAACCTGTGCATTAGTATTTAAAGCAATAAAAAAACTGAAAATAAACAGACAGATTACTGATCTAAGTGAAGTTTTATTTCTCATATAAGTGTTTTTGGTATTTCAAAGTAATAAATTCAAATCTAAAAACAATTCCTTTTTTATTCACAAAAAATGAAGGCTTGCCTGATAGATATTATATTATTAATATCTCTAATCAAAAAAAATAATTTGAAGTTCAATACTGAATATGCTGAAACTAAAAAATACAACCTGTTTTAGGTTTTATCAATACAGGCTTTTAAACTGGATTTCCAGTTTTTAAGTTTAAGATTAAATACTTTTTGGATTTTTGAACAATCTAAAGCAGAATAAGCGGGTCGCATTGCCGCTGTAGGAAACTCCACTGTTGAAATCGGTTTTATAATGCTGGTGCTTTTTATAATGTTTTTAATTTCATTGGCAAAATCGAACCAACTGACCACTCCTTCATTACAGTAATGATAAATTCCGGGAACCCAATTAACAATTGAATGCTGATCATTAATATGTGAATGGACAATTATTTTCAGAATTGATTCAGCAAGATCTGCAGCATATGTGGGAGAACCACGCTGGTCATCAACTACAGATATCTCGTTTTTTTCCTGCATTAACCGGATCATCGTTCTTACAAAATTTTTCCCATGAACAGAATATAACCAGGAGCTGCGAATAATAATAACTTCGGGGTTCAATGCCTGTGCTTGTTTTTCTCCTTCCAGTTTGGATAAGCCATAAACACATTGTGGATCTGTCAAAGAATCTTCCTTATACGGAACTGTTGCATGCCCATTAAAAACATAATCTGTGGAAATATGAATCAATTTTGTGCCATACTCTTTACAAATAGCAGCCAGCACGCCAACTGCTTCAGCATTTACCTGGAATGCTTTTTCCTTTTCTTCCTCTGCCCTGTCAACAGCAGTATAGGCAGCGCAATTTATACAATATGCAGGCTTTAAGGTTATGAAAAAATTTCTGACAAGTTCAAAATGATGTATGGGCATATCTGCACGGGAAAGAAAAACAAAATCAAATTGTTGAAAAGAATCAGAAATATCTTTTAATTCCTTTCCTACTTGTCCGTTTGAACCTGTAACCAGAATTTTTGGCTTATCAGCCATTTTTTAAAAATTAAAATTATTCTTATGATCAGAAAAAGATGGCAATAGCAGGTCTTTCTCAGAAATTATTTCTTTACCAGAAGGTATCTGCCAGTCTATATTTAATTCAGCATCATTGTAAGCTATACCCCCCTCACAGCTTTTGTCGTAATATTCGTCGCATTTATAAAAAACTTCTGCCTTATCACTTAAAACAGAAAACCCATGTGCAAATCCTTTTGGAATAAAAAGTTGTTTTCTGTTTTCGGCAGATAACTCCAATGTAAATTGTTTTCCATATGCAGGCGAACCTTTGCGTATGTCTACAACAACATCCAGGATTCTGCCTGATAAAACCCTTATCATTTTTGCCTGTGCTTTTGGATTTAACTGGTAATGCAAACCCCTGATCACCCCATACTGAGATGAGGATTGATTGTCCTGGATAAAATCTATATCTATTCCTGCTTCCAAAAAATGATTCTTGTTAAATGCTTCAAAAAAATAGCCGCGGCTATCTTCAAAAACTTTTGGATCAAATATCAATAATCCGGGTATGTTGGTTTTAGTAAAAGCCATAATTATAAACTCCAGTAAGTTCTGTTTTCTATTTTATTCCTTAGTGTCCCTTTCAAATCATATACAACTGCATGTGGTTTGGTTATAGAGTCAAAATATTTTCCATCCAGATCAGCGTAGGGAGAATGTGAAACGGCCAATACCACTGCATCATAATCGGTTCCATTTATCTCAGTTAATCCAAAGCCATATTCCTTCAAAATTTCTTCAGAAGAAGCATAAGGATCATGAACATCGACATGGAGTGAAAAAGATTGTAATTCTTTTACAAGATCTGCCACCTTTGAATTCCGGATATCACTAACATTTTCTTTAAAAGTAGCTCCCATCACCAACACTCTTGCAGATTTCAGATCAGCAGCATTTTTGGTAATGTGCCTCACTACTCTTCTTGCCACATACAAAGCCATTCCATCATTAATATTTCTGCCGGCCAGAATCACTTTGGAATTAAAACCCAGTTCACTGGATTTATATGTAAGGTAATAGGGATCTACTCCGATACAATGTCCTCCCACAAGCCCCGGATAGAATTTTAAAAAATTCCATTTAGTGCCTGCTGCTTCCAGCACTTCATAAGTATTGATCCCGATCTTTTCAAAAATAATTGAAAGCTCATTCATCAAAGCGATATTCAAATCCCGTTGTGTATTTTCAATGATCTTGGCAGCTTCGGCCACTTTTATAGATGAGGCTTTATGTATTCCTGCCATTACTACAAGCTCATACACTTTGGAAATTATTTCCAGCGATTCAGCATCACATCCTGAAACAACTTTTATTATTTTTGAAAGTGTGTGGGTTTTATCTCCCGGATTTATTCTCTCCGGGGAATAACCCAATTTGAAATCAGAAATATATTTCAGACCGGAAATTTTTTCAATTATAGGTAAACAATCCTCTTCTGTACATCCCGGATAAACTGTAGATTCAAAAACCACATAATCTCCTTTTTTCAAAACCATTCCAATTGTTTCCGAAGCCTTTTTCACCGGCCTGAGGTCTGGTACATTGTGCTGGTCAACCGGAGTAGGAACCGCCACTATAAAAAAATTCGCCTTTTTCAGCTCTTCAATTTCTGATGTAAACTGAATATCACACCCGGAAAACT
>CAZOOT010000167.1:5700-5966 GCA_964581455.1 uncultured Chitinophaga sp.
TCCTTGCCAAGTTCCTTACTTGGATCGATCCCTTTCTTCATCATCTCAATACGTCCTTCATGAATATCAAATCCGATGACTGATATTTTTTTTGCAAATTCAAGGGCAATCGGAAGGCCTACATAGCCAAGACCTATTACGGCAAGTTTTGCTTTTTTATCTATTAGTTCCTGGTACATATTTTCGGTTTCAAAATTTATGATGCCTCTATTTTAAATTCCAATAAAATAAATTTCATAGCCATCCGTTCACTAATCTGTTTTTTT
>CAZOOT010000168.1:0-5946 GCA_964581455.1 uncultured Chitinophaga sp.
CGCCGGGAACTTATACCGGTACATTTTTTATAACCCTTATACAGGAATAAAAAGAAGAAGTAATTCTCATTTTGAGAATCATAAAAACATATCAAATACCCGGGCAAGCAGATTGTCGTCAGCAATTCAAAGCAATATTTATTTGCTTTCTATTGATTTTTGCTGTGTTCAGTTCAAATAAATCTTTCGCACAACTTTTATTATCTGAAGATAAAAATATTCATCCGGAGAATACTGCATCAAATTCCGGTAATGATCCGGAAATTACCCGATATGATGAGATCATGATCACTTTACATGTGCCAAGAATAGGGAGTATTGAAATTCCGGCGTTAATCTATAAAGAGACCGCCTTTTTACCAATAAAAGAGCTTTTTGATTTTTTAAAAATCCGGAATACTGTTTCTGCTGATACCCGGATCATTGAGGGGTTTTTTATTGATCCGGCAGTTAATTACAGAATAGACAAGAGTAGTCACCTCATTTTTTTCCGGGAAAAAAAGTATGACATAAAACCCTCGGATATTATTTTAGCAGAGTCGGGACTTTATCTGAAATCTGAATTATTTGGAGAAATTTTCGGACTGGATTGTCAATTTAGTTTTCGAAGTCTTTCTGTAAAGCTTGTCACCAATGTAGAATTGCCTGCACTTCGTGAAATGAAGATGGAGGCGATGCACCGGAACCTGAGTCAATTAAAAGGAGAAAGAAAAGCTGATACAATTATAGAAAGGACATTTTCAATTTTAAAAGTTGGCATGATCGATTGGTCTGTGATTTCAAATAAAGAGACGAAGCAACCTGATAATACCCGTGCAACACTAGGAATAGGCGGCATCTTTTTAGGGGGAGAAACAAATGCATTTCTTAATTATTATAACAATCGTCCTTTTCAGTTAAAAGATCAGTTTTATTCCTGGCGGTATGTAAACAATAACCTGAAAGCATTTAAACAAATTACGCTGGGTAAAATTCTTCCTAACCCTTCTTCTACAATTATTAACGGTATTAATGGAATACAGGTTAACAATACGCCTACAACTTTCAGGCGTTCTTTTGGTACTTATACCTTAAGTAACAGAACAGAACCCGGCTGGATGGTAGAGTTGTATGTGAACAATGTGCTTTTAGATTATACAAAGGCTGATGCTTCCGGATTTTTTACGTTTGAAGTGCCCATGGTTTATGGAAATTCTGTAGTACGACTTCGGTTTTATGGCCCATGGGGAGAAGAACAAACCCGTGAACAAAATCTTTCTGTTCCGTTTAATTTTCTTCCGGATAAAAAATTTGAATATGATTTGAGTGCGGGAGTTCTGGAAGATGATCAGCACAGCAGATTTGCAAGATCACAATTTAATTATGGGGTAAGCAAAAGATTCACTGTAGGCGCAGGTATGGAATACCTGTCTTCAGTTTCCGGAAAAGTAATGCCTTTTATGAAAGCTTCTATCAGATTGGGCGAAAGTTTATTTGTAACTGCTGAACACATGCAGGGCGTAAGATCAACCGGGCTTATCAGCTACCGATTGCCTTCTAATTTACGGGCAGAGTTTAGTTACCTCCGGTATGATAAAAATCAAAAGGCTATCAGGATAAATTTTCTTGAAGAAAAAAAGCTGGTACTCTCAAAACCGTTCAGGGGCACAAAATATTCAATTTTCTCCCGCCTTACCATTAATCAGTTTACACTTTCTAATATGGTGAAGAGTTCAAATTATACTTCAGCAGAATTATTGGTATCCGCTGTTGCGTTTGGCATCAGCTCGAATCTTACCAGCTATGCAATAATAACTGAAAGGGGAATTCCACTTGCTTATTCTAATCTTTCTATGACTTACAGGCTTCCCCATAAGATAAATATTTTACCACAGGTACAATTTGAATATAACAGAATGAAGTTTTCCTTTTTAAAAATGGAAACTGAAAAAGCAGTTTTTAATAAAGGATTTATGAATGTTTCTTATCAATGGGATCTGAAAAACAATGACTATATCGTTGGAGTAGGGCTCCGGTTAAATCTTTCTTTTATTCAAACTACACATACGATAAGGCAAAATAAACAAAGTGCCATCATTTCTAATATGGCCCGAGGAAGCCTGTTAATAGATACTAAAACATCTTTTATTGGTTTGAACAATCAGAATAATGTTGGTAAGGGCGGATTAATAGTTGCAGCTTTTCTTGATCTGAATTGTAATGGAAAAAGAGAGGCCAATGAACCAGCCGCTCCGGGATTAAAACTTCGGATTAACGGGGGCCGTATCCAGCGAATTGACCGGGATACGACAATCAGGATTACCGGGTTGGATCCTTATACAAATTATTTTGTAGAGTTGGATAAAAGTAGTTTCGAAAATATAGCATGGCAAATCAAAAAATCAGTGGTACAAATAAATATTAACCCCAATCATTTTACATACCTGGAAGTCCCGGTTTCTGTTGTTGGCGAAGTATCAGGTACGGTTTATTTCCATGCAAATAACAGGAAAGCCGGACTAGGTAGAATGATCGTCAATATTTATAACAGCGATACTGTATTTGTTGCCCGGACAATAACAGAGGCAGATGGTTTTTTTAGTTATTTGGGATTACCTCCCGGCGATTATATGATTAAGATAGATCAGGAACAATTGAATAAACTGAACATGAAGAGTTCTTTAGAATTTTTACAGGTAACTATGGTAAAATCGAAAACCGGGGGTTTTGCAAATGGACTTACTTTTAATCTTAGTTCTACCGACGATATGAAAGAATAAGTAGCGGGATTTAATCAATAAAGAATCAATTAATGTATTTAGAAGGTATAGGGTTTTTCGGTAAAGTAATACGTAAAAATCCGTTGACCTGAAGTTATTAATGGGAAACACTAATTTATTTTAATGAATAAAACAATCTTTTTTAATTACTTCCGTTTAAGAATTCAATAATTATAATTTAAAATCCAATCAAATGAAAACAATGAAAAAAGTTATCGGATCAGTAATTGCCCTGGTCGGATTAATAACTGGCACCAATGCGCAATCTACCGCTACAGCTAGTACTACTGCAGTGCTTATTACACCCATTTCAATTGTAAAAACAACAGACATGCACTTTGGAACGGTGGCAGCCTCAGGAGTAGCGGGTACAGTTATACTTGATTATGATGATGGCCGTACAGCTACAGGTGGTATAAGTTTGCCAGCGGGCAGTACGTTGCAAAAAACAGCCGTATTTGAAGTAACAGGAGAAGGAACCAGCGGGTTTTCTATTTCTATCCCCGGTTCACCTATTACCTTAATTGGTTCTGTAAGCGGATCAATGACTGTAAGTGATTTCACTTCAGATCTTGGGGCCTCTTCTGCACTAGTTGGCGGCGCCAAAACAATTAAAGTAAAAGCTACTTTAAATGTGGATGCGGGCCAGGTAGCAGGTACATACACAAACGCATCGGATCTTTTTGTAACAGTTAATTATAATTAATTACTTGGCAGGCAAAAAAATTATTAATAATTGTATGGTTAAAAATGTACAAAACAGCCGTTGACTTACTTTATTTCATTTACCTTCTTAACCATACATTTTATTTTTTAAAAACTAATTTTGAAAAAGATACCAACTCTGGAATTTATGCTTATAAGGATTTTATTCAGGAATACTGTTTCTTCATTAATTGCAATTGCCATTATAGGTAGTACTTTTTTTACCAGTATTACTTCAATGGCACAGGGCGACTTGTTGCTTTATCCAAAGCGAATAGTTTTTGAGGGGTCTAAAAGAACACAGGAATTGAATCTTGCCAATTCAGGAAAAGATACGGCACGTTATATTTTATCTGTTGTGCAGATCAGAATGAAAGAAGACGGCACATTTGAATCAATTATTGAACCGGATTCCGGGCAATATTTTGCGGATAAATACTTCCGGATCTTTCCAAGAAATGTGGTACTTCCTCCCAACGAAGCACAAACAGTAAAACTCCAGCTTTTCAATACAGGAGATCTGCCACCCGGTGAATACCGGTCGCATCTTTATGTAAGAGCAGAAGAAGAAAAAAAGCCATTAGGAGAAGAATATCCTGTTTCAGATTCAGGTTCAATTTCTGTGAAATTAATTGCTGTTTTTGGTATTTCTATTCCTGTTATTATCCGTTCAGGCGAAACAACATCTTCCATAAATATTTCTGATATATCTTTTAATCAGGCCAGGGATACAGTTCCTGTATTAAAATTCACCTGTAATCGTGTTGGAAATATGTCCGTTTATGGTGATATCTCGATAAACCATATATCAACAGAAGGAAAAATAACCCGTGTTGGTCTTGCTAACGGGTTAGCTATTTATACTCCAACAAGTAAGAGAAACTTTAATTTGGCTCTTAATCAGTTGCCAGGTGTGGATTTTCATAAAGGCAGCCTGCAGATAGTTTATAGCTATGGAACAGAAAAAGACATAAAATACGCGGAAGAAAAAATTGTACTGAAGTAGTCGTTATATAAACTTCTTAAACCCACTTTAAAATAATCCCGGACTTAAATTCAGCGATTTAGTTTTTTAATTAAAATGAATGACTATTCTACAGGGAGAGGGGGAGGTATATTTTCCGGGTGCCTGAGCAGATCCCAAATGTAGTTTTGCTCCAAGAGAAAATCCTTTTGAATTTTTTTCTGATCTGCACTTCTCAATTAACGGTAAAACGATTAACTCCTCAATTAAGATGGATTCTTTAGTATTGTTATTGCCTGCTATTACAGAATCATAATTAATGGAAATACTATAACTGGATTTTCCGCTTGAAATATGAAAGGATGGAATATTTATATTATGATCTGATTCTCCGGCAGCAATTTCGCCATTAACAAAGAGCACATTTTGTTTTAATTCAATTGTGCTGTTAATATTATTGGGTCTGTAATTATTTATGACTAATTCTCCGTTTCTTTCAACACCAATTGGCGTTATTATTTCTGCCGATACAGAAGCAGTAGCCCTGGTAAATGATTGCCCATGAGTAAAGCTGGTAACAATCATTAGTAATATTGAAATAATAATTAGTTTGATCATGAGAGCAATTCAAAGTATAAAAAACATTGAGCTTTATCAATAAGTGTTTTTCATAGCAAATTGCTAATGGGAATTTTGTCGGCAAAAGGGTTCAGAGGAGTTGAAAATAATAAGCAGATATTCAGGGGATATAATTGGAAATGTGGCGGCGACTCTTCAAATGTAAAAAGAGTAGCTGGTAATTACAAATAAGTCAGTTGGTTTATATGCATATTTTTTATTTTAAGACGATAATTATTTTAAAAAACGTAAAACCCCTATACGAAAAACGGTAAAAGTATTTCCCGATCCTGTTGAGAACAAAAGATTTGAAATAAAGATTATTTACCTCAGCCGGTCCAGGCTCTTTACCAGTTTTTCATCTTTCCAAATTCCCCGGGCAGCTGCAATAACCAACACCGGAATGGCAAAGGCAAATACAGAAGATAAAGAGATAGTGCCACTGGTAAATTTATTCAGCTGGTTGAAGTAAAGCACCAGGTTGATGATGGAGACCAGGAGCATGAATATCGTAAAGCGTAATTGCAATTTTCTTTGTTTATATAGAAATATAATGAACAGGCATCCCGCTGCAAGAATGGCAGTAAGCATTATTAAAAAGATATTCGAAGCAGCTGTAAGAGATTTGAATTCCTGTAAATTATCTTTCCCCGGCTGATTCCCGCTGTAGAAAGAGAATTTGAATGTCAGTACCGCACAGGCTGTAGCAGCCAGTAACCAAAGTGTTTGTATTCGTTGAATCATAGCTTTAAATTTAAACTAAGTTAATAAATCATCCCAACTCAGGATACAAAGGAAACTGCTTTATGAATTCTTTTACTTCATTTCTTATTCCTGTAATTGTATTTTCATTATCAGCATTCATCAGTACTTTGTCAATCATGTTCACCATTGTTTCCA
>CAZOOT010000169.1:0-5773 GCA_964581455.1 uncultured Chitinophaga sp.
TGTGGTTATTATGCTGCTGGATATGAATCCTGATTATTTCAAACTGGTGTTTCTTGAAACTGGCGAACAGACCTCTCTTGAAAACGCAAAACAGATTGGCCTGGTCGGAAAAAATACTTTCACAAATGCTGCATTTATTATTGCATCTGGATGGCTTACACAAGATGGAGAAAATATAGTGGAAGGTATTACGGAAGGTTTTAGTGCCGATGCAACAATTTTTGGTGGCATGGCCGGTGATGACCTGGCACTGGATGGCCCACTTGTTTTTACGAATGGGCGAAGCAGCTCCAAAGGTTTACTGGCATTGATCATTGATGAAGATAAAATTCAGATAAACGGCATTGCCACTTGTGGCTGGAAGCCGATTGGCACAACCAAAACAATTACCAAAAGCGAAGGGAATATAGTATATACAATTGATGATAAACCGGCGCTGGATATGATCCTGAAATACCTGGGCGTGGATTATGATTTCGATTCGGGCAAAGAAATAGTTACTCAGTTGGGTGCCCTTTATCCTTTACAAATGGAACGGGAAGGATTTGCTCCCGTTATGCGTACTGCTATGTTTGCCAACAGGGTTGATCGTTCTCTTATTTGTGCAGGCAATATTCCCCAGGGGTCTAAAATAAAATTTTCGTTGCCTCCGGATTTTGATGCCATTGAACAGGTGGTATAGGAATGTAAGCAAATAAAAAGTGAACAGCAGCCTGAAGCAGATGCACTGATCATGTTTTCCTGTATCAGCAGATATTTATCATTTGGAGTTATGACCAGTGAAGAAATTGAACGGGTGCAAAAAGTATGGGATACTCCCCTCATTGGTTTTTTCAGTTATGGTGAATTTGGAAGATCAAAAACCGGGAAACATGAATTTCATAATAATACCTGCTGCCTGGTGGCATTAAAAGAAAAATAAAATGAATCCCCATTTACAAAGCATACTCAGTTTTATTCAGCAAGATGATAACTTAACTGCTGAACAGAAAAATAATATTACAAAATCATTAAAAGATGCTGATAAAGAATTAGAGATAACGGCATTTAAACTTGACAGAACTGAAAAAGTAAAAAGAACAACTGCCATTCTTTTAGAAGAAACAATTGAAGAACTGGAACAAAAAAGAAAAGCTATTGAAGAAACAAATTCGGCATTGCAAAAATCATTGGAAGAATTAAAAGCTGCACAGGCACAATTAATTCAATCAGAAAAAATGGCTTCGTTGGGAGAACTCACTGCAGGCATTGCACATGAAATACAAAATCCGTTAAATTTCGTCAATAATTTTTCTGATGTAAGTACAGAGTTGGTGGATGAAATGAATCAGGAAATAGATAAAGGAAATTTAGAAGATGCTAAACAAATAGCGCAGGACTTAAGACAAAACTTAGAAAAAATAAATCATCATGGCAAACGGGCAGGTGATATTGTAAAGGGAATGTTGCAACACTCCCGAACCAGCAACGGGCAAAAAGAACTGACAGACATTAATGCTCTAGCTGATGAATATCTTCGATTAGCCTATCATGGTTTGCGGGCAAAAGACAAATCATTTAATGCAGCAACAAAAACCGATTATGATGACAGTATTGGATTAATAAAAGTTATTCCGCAGGATATTGGCCGTGTTGTGCTCAATCTTATAACTAATGCTTTTTATGCAGCCCCCCTGCCCCCCGAAGGGGGGTTCAAAGACCCTGATTATAAACACGAACCTACGATATGGGTGAGTACAAAAAAGGATGGAGATAAAATACAAGTGAGTGTAAGAGATAATGGGCCGGGCATTCCTCAAAAAATACTGGATAAAATATTTCAACCCTTCTTTACTACCAAACCAACCGGGCAAGGAACAGGTTTGGGTTTATCGCTGAGTTATGATATTGTAAAAGCACATGGTGGAGAATTAAAGGTAGAAACGAAAGAAGGGGAAGGTTCAACCTTTATCATTCATTTACCCATAAACAGTTAAGCAATGAAAAACGAAATAAAACTGTTTGAGCAACAAAAAGTAAGAACACATTGGGATGAGAAAGAAGAAAAATGGTATTTCTCTATCTCAGATGTAATTGCAATACTTACTGAAAGTGTTGACCCCTTAGCCTATTGGAGAAAACTGAAAGAAAGGCTGAAAAAGGAAGGAAATGAAACCGTGACAAACGGTCACGGGTTGAAAATGAAAGCAACTGATGGCAAAATGTGGATGACCGATGTGGCCGATACCGAACAACTCCTGCGGATCATTCAATCCATACCATCACCCAAAGCAGAACCCTTTAAACAATGGCTCGCCAAAGTAGGTTATGAACGCATGCAGGAAATAGCTAACCCGGAACAAAGCCTTGACCGGGCAAGAGAGAACTGGCAGAAATTGGGAAGGAGTGAAAAGTGGATACAGCAACGAATGACGGGTCAGGAAACAAGAAATAAATTAACTGATTACTGGAAAGAAAGTGGTGTAGAAAAATCAAATGAATTTGCTTACCTGACTAATATCATTCATACCGAATGGGCAGGATTTTCAGTAAAGCAGCATAAAAATCTTAAAGGATTAAAACAACAAAACCTGCGTGACCGCATGAGTGAAGCAGAATTAATTTTTACTGCGTTGGCAGACCTTTCCACAAGACAAATTGCAGAAACAAATAATGCCAATGGCATTCAGCAAAACGCTGTTGCAGGCAAGAAAGGTGGCAAGATTGCAAAGGATGAAAGGCTTGCATTGGAAAATAAAACAGGAAAAAAAGTAACCACAGGTGAATTTTTTTTGCCGCCATCTAAACAAAACAAGAAATTAAAATAAAGTCTGTGAAATCCATAAATCCATGGAGATCCGTGATTCAGACGAGTTATGATATTGTAAAAGCACATGGCGGAGAGTTGAAAGTGGAGACCAAAGAGGGAGAAGGCTCAGAGTTTATTATTTTATTATCAGGCTAAAATCAGATTAAAGACATGGCTCCGGAAAAATTACTGAAACTGAACGATGCATATCAGAAGTATATAGAACTTGGAATGTTTGATTTCCCGATAGATGCTTCGCATGAATTCGTTATGGAAAATGTGATGGGTTATGGCACTAATCTGGATGAGAAAATATTTTCATTTTCGGAGTTACGTGAATTGGTGTTAAAACAAAGGCAACAGGCGGCTGGTATTGAAATGCGTGTTGACAGAAACCCGGTTTTTCGGAAAATTACAAGTGATGAAAATGCAACAATTATTGTTGAAGAAATTAAAATTACAATGCTTGTTTCCGGTATGGAACATAAACTCGATATCCGTCTTACAACAGCATTGGAATTCATTGATAAAAATTGGAAGGTTATTCATTGGCATGCTTCTGTTCCGGTTGTAGCTGATGCAGATGATACCTGGAACCTCGACGAATTGAACCGGAAAAATAAAAAACTGCAAAAACTGGTTGATGAAAGAACTAGGGAATTACAAATGTCGATGGAATATCTAAAAGCTACCCAGGCTCAACTCATCCAATCAGAAAAAATGGCATCGCTGGGCGAACTCACCGCAGGTATAGCCCATGAAATACAAAACCCGTTGAATTTCGTTAATAATTTTTCAGAAATAAATACTGAGTTAGTTGATGAACTTAAAACGGAATTGGCAACAGGTAATATGCAATCGGCAAATGAAATAGCCAACGATATAAAGGAAAATTCAGAAAAGATAAACCATCATGGCAAAAGAGCTGATGCAATTGTAAAAGGAATGCTTCAGCATAGCCGCAGCAGTAGTGGTATAAAAGAACCAACAAACATCAATGCGCTGGCAGATGAATATCTCCGGTTAAGTTATCATGGATTAAGAGCAAAAGACAAGTCATTCAATGCAACAATGAAAACAGATTTTGATGATAGTATTGGAAAAATAAATGTAGTGCCGCAGGATATTGGAAGAGTTGTTTTGAATTTGATCAACAATGCGTTTTATGTTGTGGATGAAAAGAAAAAGAAGCAACCCCCAGCCCCTAAAGGGGGGCAAGGAGAAAACCCTATAAATTACGAACCAGTAGTATCTGTATCAACATAAAGACTCGGCTCCCCTTTAGGGGATGGGGGCAGAATCGAAATTAGAGTTGGAGACAACGGCAACGGTATCCCTCAAAAAATACTTGAAAAAATATTCCAACCCTTCTTTACCACCAAACCAACAGGACAAGGAACAGGCTTGGGTTTATCATTGAGTTATGATATTGTAAAAGCACATGGTGGTGAGTTGAAAGTGGAGACGAAGGAGGGAGAAGGGAGTGTGTTTATTATTCAATTGCCAAAAGTTTAATTTTAGTTATGAGTAAGCATAAAGAACAAAAGCTTTTAAAACACTATGCTGAATTAAAAAATCAGCTTGCAGCAAAAGCACGGGAATTAAAAATTGAAAACGGGCTTGAAAAAGTACGTGCCGTTGCTTTGAAAATGAAAGAACCGGCTGATATGTTGAATGTCTGTAAGACCATTTCTCTCCATTTACAGTTATTGGGTGTAAAAGAGATCCGTAACGTACAGACAGCTATCTTTTATGAGCAGCGTGGCAGCTATATGAATTATCAATATTATGCAAAGCACAGTAAATCCTTTATTACTGATACAATATATACTGATCATAAAATTGCCAAAGATTTTGCAGCCAAAATGCTGAAGGGGAAAGGGGAATTCTTTATTACACACATCAAAGGCAAAAAAGTAAAGGACTGGATCGCTTACCAGAATAAAACCAATGTTTTTATTGACAAGTATCTGCATACAGCATCCTCGCTCAGCTATTATTGGTATTCTCTTGGCCCGGTAGCCTTAGGTATTTCAACATATCAGCCATTAGCAGAAGAAGAAGAGAATTTATTCAAACGATTTCTCAAAGTATTTGAATTAGCCTATCGCAGATATCTGGATATTGAAAAAGCAGAAGCACAGGCCAAAGAAGCAAGAATTGAGCTGGCATTGGAGAGAGTGCGGGCAAGGGCCATGGCCATGCAAAACTCTGATGAACTGGCAGACCTGGTTTCCACTGTTTTTAATGAGCTGAACAAACTGGATTTTACACTGGCCAGTTGCATCATCTGGATCAACAACCCTGTTCATAAAACCAATGACCTGTGGATATCCAGTAATGAATTAAATAAACCGGCACGGCCATTACAGATAAGGCCCTTCTATGCCGATTTTTTTTCGTCCATCATTCCAGCCTGGAAAGCCAAAGACCCAAAATGGATTTTTGAATTGAGTGGCCCTAAGATGAAAAAATTTGAAAAATCATTTTTTAGAGAATACCCCGAATTGCCTCCTGCATTAAAAAAAACATTACAAAAAAACAAGCAAATGTTTTTCTCTGCCTCCTTCAGCAATTTTGGCGCATTGGAAATTGTGGCTACTGAACCATTGACCAATGAAAAATTTGATATACTGCACCGCTTCGGAAAAGTGTTTGATTCAAGTTATATACGTTTCAATGATTTGAAAAAAGCAGAAGCGCAGGCAAGAGAAGCACAGATTCAACTGGCTTTGGAAAGAGTGAGGGCCAGAACAATGGCCATGCAACACAGTGTTGAAATTACGGAAGTGGTGAAAATGCTTTACCAGGAATTTGATAAACTAAAGATCAATAATGAATCAACTGATATTGAAATCGGGCTGATAGATGAAGAAACCGGTATCGCTTCTGTCTGGGCGCATTTTTATTTATCAGACGGCGCCATTACCACTTTCAAATTGCCTATCGCTGAATTTAAAGGGACCATTGAAGAATATAAAATAT
>CAZOOT010000170.1:0-5636 GCA_964581455.1 uncultured Chitinophaga sp.
TAAATTTTAAATGTTAAATGAGCTTATATCCTTAATTCAAAATAATTTCATTTCAGGTGATATTCTTTTTGCAAGGTTTCCATTAGCCCAACCGCTTTTTTCCTCAAATTATTATTGTGACTTATCGTACTACTATGGTATAATTTTAATTCATAAATAAAACTTTTAAGCTTACTTAAGAGTAAGGGATCATTTACCAAAAGATAATTTTTTTTATTGTCCGGATGCCCCAGCGTTTTTAAATCACTGTCCAGCGTTTGCCTGTCAATGATTTGGATGCGTTGATTGTTTAAATTTTCCCAGTACCGTTCCAAATATTCCCCGTTGTCTTCATAACCTCTGATAGAAGCATCATAATCCATGATGCCGTTTACCGACTTTTTATTTTTTATCAGCCGCAACCCACCTGAATTTTTTAACTGTTGAATGGTTCGGTCGGAATAGAAAAAAACATTATAACCGTAAATAGCCCTTAGATTTCTAAAAAGTGCCGGATTGGCCCCTTGTGGTAAATCATCAAAATAGATCAGGATACTGTCAATGGAATTATTAATGGAAAGCAGCGACTTGTTATTGTTGGCGAGTTTTGTTGTGTCGTTTTGCAAATCTTCTATCATACTTTCAATATATACCTTCTCCCGATGATGTTCGATAGTCATCTCTAGTTTATACTCTGCCAAAAATCCGCAGAACACGGCTAGGAATAACATTAAAAACTCCCAGAAATAGTGGGTCCATTTCTTGCGGTGTCCTGAGCTTGTCGAAGGATGAGCATGGTGGTGTACTTCCATAATAATAAAACTTTGTTTGGAAAATAGCAGTTCTTACAGGCTAACAGACAGGTGCACCTAAATTAAGAAATAGGATGCTGATTCTATTCTTTTAAAAAAGAAATAAATGGGAATAATGCTGGTATAAATCAATCTTTCTTAAAATAGCTATAGAGAAAAGTTGCAATGAACAAAATGATCATGTAGATGATCATCCGGATCCGACGGTTTCTTGTATCAGGATTATTCATTTATTGATGTAATATAAATTTTACAAAGATGAAGTAGCATTGTTTTTCAATAGTTCTTCTGCTTTTGCTTTTCCTTTTACCGATAATAATTTATTGGGTGCTGCTTTCAGCGACAATTCAAATTGTGCCAATGCTTCTTTGGGTCTCTTGTTCTCCAGCAGCCATTCGCCATATAGTTCAAAGGATGGCTTGACAATAGTTGGCGGGCCAAAAGCATAACTCACTTTTGTTTCCATCTCCACGGCTCTTTTCAAAAACTTTTCAGTCTGTGCTGCATCTTTTTTAAGCCAGGCCTGCATGGCATTTAATTCCAGCAGCATCACAGTAGCCTGTTCTATATCGAGTGAATTGGGCAATTCAGCATTTATGCTGCCGCAGAGTTTGGTTCCGGTATTGGTTACTCTTTCTTCATCCACCAATAGTTCACCGGTTAGTTTTGTAATGACGTCTTTCAATCCGGCGGCATCTTTTTTTACATAAAAATTCATGCCGTTTACAAAATGATTCATAGCACGGGTAACAATATTTAAATCATCCTGTTTTACTTCTATACTGCTGACATCGGTTCCATATGCATTTGTTTCTGCCAGGAAAGTTGATTTCTGGTAGATCATATGTTCTCTTGCCCGGCCACTTCCCAGTTCTTTACTGAAAATATGCATACTGTCCAGGATCTTTCTGGCATTTTCAAATTCTCCTTTTTGCAAATAGCCATATTCCAGCCAGTGATAAGCATGATAGTTCAATGCATCATTGGTTAATTTTTTCCTCTTTTTTCTCTGTAGCCCGGCATTCCAGGAAACGATATTGGAAGAAACAACTTTATCCCACATGCCTAATGATAAATAAATATGCGTAGGCATATGCAGGGCATGTCCCGCAGAAGGAGCCACTACTGCATATTTATCAGCCGTGGTCAAAGCCATAGCTGCGTGATCCGGATCATCATAGGCATGAATTAAATAATGCAATGCTCCGGGATGTTTGGGATTGCTTTTTAAAACTTCTTTTGCAAGTTCTGCGGCCTGTTCATACACTTCGGTATTTCTGCCCACCGGCACTGAACCAATCAGGGCTAAACTATACATGGAAGTGATCTCGTTATTGGCCGGATATTTTTCATGAAGCTTGCCCATAAAGATTGCAAACAAACTATCCCTTTCCGGTTTTGTTCCTGTACCATATAATATATGTATGCCTTTAAACAGATCTTTTTCCAGGCCGGTAGCGGCCTTAGCTATTCTTTCTTCAGGGGTGGGAGCCAGTTGATTTAATATTTCCGTTGCTTTTTCATAATTCTGGTAACGCCATAGCGGATGATTATGTGTCATGGCTTCGCCCCAGTAGGCCATGGCAAAGTCTTTATCAATATTGATCGCATTGCGAAATTCTTCTGCTGCATCCACGTATTCAAAACTGTATAACAGCAACATTCCTTTATTAAAAGCAGGTTGAGCTTCCGGTTTACCAGTTGCATTAAAATCAATTTCACCAAGAATTTCTGTTGATTCATTTTTAACGGGAGAACAACTCAATGAAAAAACAATTGCCAGTAAAACACAAGCAGGAAAGAATTTCGATTTCAGCATATCAGTTTTTTATTTTTCTAAATTTACCAAAATAATGCGGAACAATAATTTCAGATAATTTTTATTCCAGATGATATTCTTTTTTGATCAGCATTATTAAGTCTGTTGCTTTTCTTTTAAGAACTTCAAGATCTGAAAAAATCCGGAATGAATTTCCCGTCCTGTAACTAAGCGAATTACTCAATTCATTTAATAATTCAGGGTTGTTTTGTTTTAATTTCAGGTTTGCCAGCATCAAACTGTCTTTGAATTTATTGAGATTACCGCGAAAATATTTTCTAAGAGTGCCGGCATCAAATATCCGTGAGGCCAATTCACGGTATTTTATTACCTGGTCTTCTTCCAGTGCCTGTATTTGTAAAATACTACGATACAAAACATCATAGCTCTGTATGCTATCAACAATCTGCTTGTTGCTTATCAACCTTAAGCCCCCCGAATTTTTTAATTGTTGCAGTGTGCCATCTGTCGAATAAAAGAAAGCCCGGCGGGAAAGAGAAGAGGCGTGGTAATAAATTTCAAATTCTCTTCCGGCATAAGAGCCCGAAGTCAATATATCAAAAAGAGAATCTGCCCTGTGGTTAATATTCAAACGAAAAACATTCAATACAGTTATATTTGTCGTATCTGCTTTCAGGTCAATTATCAATGATTGCATAAATTGTTTTTCCCTTACCTTTTCTATTTTATGCTCCAGCTGGTACTCTGCCAAAAATCCACAGAACACAGCCAGGAATAACATTAAAAACTCCCAGAAATAATGGGTCCATTTTTTTCGGGCTGTATGTGTGTGTGCATGTACTTCCATAGTTAGTTAATTGGTTAATCTGTTTATTAGTTTATTGGTAAAGCTCATAGCTTCTTTCATTTCAAGTGATATTCTTTTTGAATCTGTACAATCAGCTTTTCAGCCTCCACCCGCAACATTTCATTGTCAGCAATGATTACTCTTTGTGTTCCATAATGAAAATGAAGCCGCATGCAAATCTCATTAATAGTAAGCTTATCATTTGACATTAAATCCGGATTGTTTTTCGGCATATTGATCATCAATGGATTTTCCGGATCTATTTGTGAATGAAAGACACTTGCATCAAAAAGTTTGTGCAATGCCAGGTAAAGATCATGACGGTTTTCAAAGTTCATTTCCAGCGGACCAAGTGATTCGGCATTGTGTGCCACGTAATAATAGTTCGTTATACTGCGGAGTATATCAGGTTTTCTGATGAGCCGGAGGTTTCCGGAATTTTTCATTTGTTCATACGTTTTGGTATTAATCCTGAATCGTCCTTCACTGTATGGTATTTTTCTTACCAGGTAATAAATCCTGCCAGACTCCGTATTCCTTGCCGGACTTTTTAATAATGTTATTACCGTATCTATCATCAGGCATACTCCTGTCCGCATAATAGAAGCTTTTCTAATAAATGCCGTATCCTCTCGCAGATCCTGTATCAGCGATTCCATATACTTCTTTTCCCTTTGGTGTTCAATGGTGTGTTCCAACTGGTACTCTGCAAGAAACCCACAGAACACAGCAAGGAATAACATTAAAAACTCCCAGAAATAATGTGTCCATTTTTTTCGGGCGGTATGAGTATGTGCATGTACTTCCATATTTCTTATTTGATATGATAAACTTCTTTTAATACTTCCAACAGCGTTTCGGCCCTGTTCAAAGCTTCCATTTTCCCTGTTATTAGATTTTTATTGTTGTTTGAGCGGATCTGACAGATATTGGCGTATTGTATAAAGTCTTCTTTTTTTTTGCTAAGCAGCGGTAAATTTTTACGTTTGAATGAATCAATTTTTTCATTTGAAATAGCAAGATCCATTACATCATCCAGGTAATAAGCATTAAATAATTTATCCCTGTACCTGAGAATATCTGCATAAAACGGGTTTTGAAATTCCAGCTGTGTCAATAATCCCCGGCAGGACTGGTCATACCGGGCAATGGCATCAACAACTTTTTTATTTTTAAAATACCGAAGTCCACCGGAGTTTTTTAATTGTTGAAGGGTGGCATCCTGGAATGAAACCTGGAAATACCGGGTGCCGAACCGGCCATAATAATACCAATGGCCGGAGGGTATAGATTCAATTGCATACTGCTGAACCATCAAACGGAATGAATCAATCTTTCCGGTTATAAATTGATTAACACGAATTAAATCCTTTAAGGTGGCGGTATCTATTTTTATATCCTCATATAAAGTATATGCATATTCCCTCCCGCGGTCTCTTTCTATTTTATGCTCTAACTGATACTCTGCCAGGAAACCACAAAACACAGCAAGGAACAACATTAAAAACTCCCAGAAATAATGGCTCCATTTTTTTCGGGCGGTGTGAGAGTGGGTATGTACTTCCATAAATATTTATTTCAAATGATATTCTTTCTCTAAATATTCTATCAATTCAGACCCTGCAATTTTCAATTCTTCATCCACTCCAAGTATTCCCTTTTTTGTGCCATTCATATAAACTGAAAAAACAGACAGCTCCTGCAATAATTCATAATTAGTTGTACGTAATGAAGGGTTTTCAATGGTTCTTTTTATTTCACCCTTTTCTCCTTCCATTTTTATAAACACAGCGGGATTGAAAATTTTAGCCGCTACTTTTTTGTATTCATTGAATTCAGTTTCATTAACTGATTCCAATAACCGTATCAATGGAAACTTTTCATAATAGGTCATAATTTTATTGGAAGTGTTTATGTCCCGAATAAGCCGGAAATTGCCTGAGTTTTTTAGTTGTTCAAAAGTTCTGTTGTTAGTTGATAATGTACCTAGGCGTGGTGCAAGCCTCACCAGGTAATATAATGAGCCGGCATTATTTGCAATCAGCGAAGGAGTATTTAAAAAAGTAATCACACTGTCCATCATTGAAATACCTGTTTTTAGATGTAAAATATGTTGGGACAAGATTTGTTGATCGCTTTCCAAGTCAGCTATGAGAGATCTTATATATTGCTTTTCCCGCTGATGTTCTATGACATGTTCCAGTTTATACTCTGCCAG
>CAZOOT010000171.1:0-1562 GCA_964581455.1 uncultured Chitinophaga sp.
CACGGCCATTGGCATCTTTTCCAAATTTCGCCAGTTCAAAAATCCTGCTTTCAATGCGCCGGCCATTTACACTTAAACCGGCCATTGTATTTTTATTATTGGAAAGTAATGAACCTGACACAGCCATACCCATTACGGCCAGCGATGAATTTTTAATAAAGGTTTTACGTTGCATAGTTTAATACAGTATTTAAAAAAACAGAAAATAATTTCTTTAGCTTTCATACGTCCATTTACCTCCCGCCATTGTCCGCTCAACCGGAATTGTAATTAAAGTAGAAGGGTCTTCTTTAAAAGGATTGCGTCCAAGCACTACAAGGTCTGCAAGTTTCCCGGCCTCAAGTGAACCTTTTATCTTTTCTTCATAGGAAGCATAAGCTCCATTTATAGTGCCTATTTTTATTGCTTCTTCCACTGTAATTTTTTGATTGGCTCCCCACACATTTCCTTTTATATCAGTTCTTGTAACACTTGACTGCAAGGCCATCATTGGTTCAAATGGCCCCGGTGGATAATCAGACGCCTGTGTAGGACGAATACCAGCATCAAGAAAACTTCTCAATGCAAACATATTTTTTAAACGTTCTTCACCATAGGCTTTCATTTTTTCACCATGATAATATACATAGGTGGAGAAAGGAGTGGGTATTACCCCCAATGTTTTCATTCGTTGAACAAGGTTGTCATTGATCATGGTACAATGTTCAATTCTGAACCTTGGGTCTTTCTTTGGATTTTCCCTATGCAGGCGTTCATATAATTTGAGTGTATGATCAATACCTACATCACCATTGGCATGAATACCAATTTGCCAACCTGCATCGTATGCTTTTTTTGCATCCGGATATAGCTGTTCATTATCCATCATTAAAATTCCATAATCATTAGGACGACCTGTGTAGGGTTGCGATAATCTTGCGGTGCGTTCAGAAATAGAACCATCACAAGCCATTTTCATTCCTCCAATCTTCACCCAATCACTACCCATGCCTGTTCTTACACCGGCAGCAATCATTTTATCAATATGTATGTGACGAATCATACAATAGATACGCATTTGTAATTCTCCTGCTTCAAAGGCATCTTCATAAGCCTGTAAATCTTCAGGACTTCCTCCTGCATCGGTTGCTGAAGTAATGCCTGTCTTTGCCATCATCCTTGAAATCAGTTTAACACCTTCTTGTCTTTCACTACGGGTGGCCAGATCAGGAATGATTTTATCAAAGACATCAGCAGCAGATTCTTTTGCGCAACCGGTTAATTTTCCATCTGCTGTTTTTTCAAATTCACCTCCCTGCGGATTGGGAGTGGATTCGTCAACGTTTGCCATTTTAAAAGCAAGAGAATTGCAATAATAAGTATGTCCGCCACGATGTGTTATTCTTACCGGATGTTCAGGAGCAGCATCATCCAAATCTGCCATATTGATTTTACGGCCTTCGCTTGTTTTGGTATCATCATATTTAAATCCTTCTACCCATTTGCCTTTTGGTGTAATAGAAGCTCTTTGCCTGATGGCTTCTTTTATATCTTTAATGGAACGCAGATCGCAGCCCACCATT
>CAZOOT010000171.1:1572-5463 GCA_964581455.1 uncultured Chitinophaga sp.
TGTGTATGTGCATCAACAAAGCCGGGCAATACTGTTTTATACCCCAGGTCAATTTTCTTTGTTCTGGCTGTTGCCATTCTTAGAATATCTGCATTACTACCCACTGCGATCAATCTTCCGTCTGCAATGGCCAATGCCTGTGCCGTTGGTTCTTTGGGATTGATGGTGAAAATGTTTCCATTATATAAAATAATTTCCGGTACTATTTTGCCAAAAGATAATAAGGGAATGGCTGCAGCAAAAACACCAAGAAATTGTCTTCTTGAGTGCAGGTGATTATTTATTTTATTCATGCGGCGATTGATTTTTTTTATTTAGTTCTGTTATACTTTTTTAAAATATCCATCACCAGTTTATGCGGCAATGCATAGGATTTATTTCCGTTGATGCCTTCCATGGTTTCGGCCGCTACCATGGCATTGATGATGGCTTCTTCTGTTGCCTGTATGGTTGCTTCAAATAATGGGTTGATCTGATCATTCGGCAACTCATCAATCTTCGTAAAATTTTCTCTTTGAAAAGCTGTTGGGTTAGCTGTAGAGAAAGCTATAAAAATATCACCAGATCCATTGGTGCCTTGTCCGCCTACCTGGCCGATACCTAATGAAACACGTTGAACAATTCTTTTCAACTGGTGCGGCAATACAGGAGCATCTGTGGCAACGACTACTATTATTGAACCATCACCCGGCTGATAAGATGGAGGAGCTTTAAATTCATTGTTCAGCGTATCAATTAATTCTTTACCAACCGGCACACCGGCTATGGTGAGATTTCTTTTTCTCCCAAAGTTTGCTTGTACAAACACTCCTAATGTATAGGTGGAGTCTTTAATTTTTACCACTCTTGATGAAGTGCCGGAACCTCCTTTAAATCCTAAACACATCATGCCAGTGCCGCCGCCTACATTACCTTCATTTATTGATCCGGATTTTGCATTATCCAATGCTTCGTAAGCATTTTCTTCTTTTACATGAAATCCATAAATGTCATTTAAGAAACCATCATAGGTTTCGGCCACCACAGGATAGGTGTACCAGAAATCTTCTTTGTACCAACCTGTTTTTACATACCATTTCAACACTGCATCTCTCACTACACCCACACTGTTTGTATTGGTGATCATCACAGGTCCTTCTAAAAATCCTGATTCTGTCACCCAGGTGGTGCCGGTCATTTCACCATTTCCATTTAAAGAATACCAGTTGGCAAAAACAGGATTATTGTTTTTTCCTCTTGGTAGAATAGCCGTGACGCCAGTTCTTACAGGGCCTTTGCCCCGTATATTTTTTCCTTCACCGGAAATGATCGTACTATAACCAACTTCCACACCTTTTACATCAGTGATGGTATTGAATTTTCCGGGAGTGCCTTCAAAGGGAATGCCGATATCTCTGGCACGGGGTTTTTGGGCGTAGAAATATGTTTGACAAAGAAGGAGTGAAAGGGTTATAATTATTTTTTTCATTTTGATATTTTAGTTTGTCAATATTTTTTCAAGCACAACATTTTTCAATATTTCATGTCCGCCTTCGAATATGGTTATGCTGATTTTTCCTGATGTATTCTGATAATGAATTTTCCTGTCATCAATTTTCAAACCCGTTACTTTTGAAGGCAACATTTGTTCTTTAAGCATTATTGCTGCATCTGCATCCGATACATATCTCTTTTTATTCTTTTCTTTTGCGTCAGTCAAAAGTTTGTTATAAAAATTTATAGACTGAGAAATGGGCACTGAACCGGTATGGCCATCATGAATGCCGGCATAGATCTGGAGCACACTATTTTTACGTTTTTTAATTGGGGTTTTCCAATACAAAGGCGAACGGTCTTTTGCTTTTTGTTCGTTATAGCTTTCCCCGGCTTCTGTACAATTAATAATATCTGCCGCATACCTGTTTTTACGTTCAGCAGACTGCCAGTACCATGAGCTCAAATCAGAGATGCCACACCAGGCAGAAAAACTATTTATTATGTGACGGCTTTTCATATACATAGCAAATGTGGCATAAGCTCCACCGCTGTGTCCAACTATAAAAATCTTTTTGGTATCAATATTCATATTTTTCAAAGCCCAGTCAATTGCTTCATCAATATCTGCAATTACAAAATCACTGCAGCAAGTTTTTGGTTGGTTGTTTACACCACGAAAATTCGGGAAAATAAAATTCCAGTTTTTTTCATGAGTTTGTTGCGCTATCATATCTGTTTGTGAATGGCTGCTATTGCTCCATGTGTGTAATTCAACTACCAGCGGTTGAGGAATTGATGAAGTTGATTTATCGTAATAAAAAACTTCTGTATTATTATCCAATGAGGAATAGATACTGTCTTTCTTTAGAAAGGCAGGGCGTTGTGCATGGGAAATCTGAGCCAGCAGATGTATAAAAATTAAACAAACCCTGAATTTAATTTTCATTTATTATGACTTTAAATGTGAAATTAATTTTTAAGTTTTCCATTAACTACCTTCCCCCAAAAACAATGTTTACCGTTCCAATTTAAAATTTGCTATTCTTCCGGGCCGTTGAGTTGCATTTGCTACTTTCCAGCCGGTACGATACATCCAATCCGTCATTTTTTTAAGTTTAGCATAATCAATATTAATGGCATTGTCCAATGGGGTATGATAATCCGGATGGAGAAGTGTAGTGTACATCAGCGATGGAATACCCAATCTTGCATAGGGTAAATGATCACTTCTGAAAAACCAGCCTTCCGGGTGTTCCACTTTATCCCATAGTGTATCTAATTTAAATTTGGGTCCTTCATCATTGGCATCGAGTACCATTTTCGACAGGTCGTTTGATGTACGATGAGGTGGCTGTATTCCTAAAACAGCGGCACTATCCGGATTGTTTCTGCCAATCATATCGCCATTTAATACCGCTACAATATTCTGGATGGGTACAGTCGGGTGTGATGAAAACCATCTTGAACCCAAAAGCCCCCGTTCTTCCGCACCATGAATAACAAAAAGGACAGATCGTTTGCCGGGATTTTTCTTAAAGGCCCTGGCTATTGCAAACATGGCCACATTTACACTGGCATTATCATCTGCGCCATAATAAATACTGTCTCCACTCATGAAGTTACGAATACCATGTGCATCCGTATGACCGCTATACAATACATATTCTTTTGAAAGCACCGGATCGGTTCCTTCAATAATGCCAACCAGGTTTACAGAGGGATAACTATATCTTTCAATAACTATGTTTGCTTTTAACAAAGCTGTATTACCGGCTAAATCTTTTTTTGCAGATGCATGTAACCAAAAAACCGGTACGATAGCCGTCAGCCTTGCATTAGGCCCTCCTTCCAAATCAAAACTGCCTTCCTTAAAATTTTCTACGGCATCAGGCCAAGCAATTTCAGTTTCGTTGTCAGCAATGAGTATAAGTGCAGCAGCTCCTTTAGCAAGCAAAGCACTTCCATATTTGGTCATCATAAACCTTTGATACCGCCAGGTTGGTAATGACATATTGTAATTCAATATACCGGGTACTGCATCAAAGGCGACTACTTTTCCTTTAACATCTATATTATTCAAATCAATTGAAGCAGCTCTCCCCAGGTAAACAATTGGCTGTTCTATAGAAACAGGTGCCATTTGTGCAATAGCTACTTCGCTCCACAATGATAAGGATCGGCCATTGATTTGTACACTGCTAACAGACGCAACACGGTTGCGCCACATATTAAAATACTGAAAGAATGAATTGTTATCCCCTGCGGGTTTTAATCCAAGGCTTCTGTACTTTTCTGCAATCCAAATGGCTGAATTCAGTTCATTAATGGTTCCGGCGCCACGTCCTTTAAACCGGGCATCTGCATGTTCATATAAATCTTTTTTTAAATCATTTTGTTTAATGGCAGCAAGTCCTG
>CAZOOT010000172.1:0-5451 GCA_964581455.1 uncultured Chitinophaga sp.
ATTTTTAGATCCGGCATGAGAGGAATATATAATAGTAACAGGCTGATGAAAAAATAAGTGCCTATTACAATTACATCCCAGGTAATCGGAGACTGAAGGCGGCCATGAGTTACAAGATTGACAAGCCTTTCAGGTCTTCCCATATCAACAATAATGATTAAAGAAGCAAAAGTGATGGCTGATACAGCGATGATCTCAGCTATTCTGGTCAAAGGAGTACTCCAGTCAATATTTGAAAGACGAAAGATGGCAGTAATTAAAGACCCCACCAGGCTAATTGCTACAAAAAATACAAAGTTGGAAATATAAATACCCCAGGAAACATAATCTCCCATATTGGTTACTATCAGTCCATTTTTTAATTGTCGGAAATAGGCAAATGCCCCAACCAGGCAAATAATAATTAATATACCCGTCCATATCTTTCCCCGTTTTCCAAATTTTTGAGGAAGCAGGTCCCTGGTTATTTGTTCGTTTGATAAAGCGGTTAAATTTTCCACGATAAATATTTTTTAATGATGCTGTAAGTCTTCCGGATTTTGCATTTCAATACCCGATTCATACGGGAAATTTCTATTAACAGGCGGTAAGTAATATACTCTTGGTTTAGTACCCAGGTCTTCCATGAGCCGGTATCCGGCTTTCTCTTTTATTAATTCACTGAATCGAAAAGTTTCTGCACCATTGGTTACAGAGTCTTCGTTCATATCTCCAAACATGAACACTCCATTAGGGCAAGCGGATACACAATGTGGCAGTTCACCTTTTCTTACCATATCCGGGCAGAAATCGCATTTACCAACGGTACCTTTTTTCTGAGGCAAGCTGGTTTCGCATGAATAATGTTGTTTTGGATCTGCTTCTGCATGATGTATTGGATTTTCGGCTTCATAAGTTAGTATTGGTTTTTCCCAGTTAAACACCCTGGTGGAATAAGGACAAGCTGCCATACAAAAACGACAACCAATACATCGATTGCTATCTATCAATACCAAACCATCTTGTCTTTTAAAAGTGGCATCCACGGGACAAACTTTTACACAGGGAGGTTCATCGCAATGCATACAGGTAGTAGGTTGCCAATAGGGCGCAGTTTTATCAGCATCCTGCATACTTAGAACTTTAACCCAGTTTTGCCCCGGATGCACCTGGTGTGCATGATTACAGGCACTCTGACATTTTTTTAAATTTTTACATCGTGACAGGTCAATAACCATTACGAATTTCTTGCCCGTCATTCCTTTTCTTTCTTCACTGTTGGTTAAATGATTGATGTCGGGCACAGGCTTTAAATAAGCTTTGTCTATTTCTATTATTTCACCATCAACGGAAAGCAATTGTACTTTTTCGCCGGTCAGTGCCACATCTCCTTCCGGAGTGAAAGGTGATTTTTTATCAGAACAACCAACTGCAGCCATTGAAGCCATCAATCCGGTAAGCAGAAATTCTCTCCTTGAATTATGACTACCGCATCCTTCTTCTTTATTACAGTTACAACTCATTGTATTTGGTTTTGAGTTTTACAGACTTTATTTTTTTATCCATTTTTGAAGCTCTTCATTGGTAATTTTATTTCCCGATGATGCTAATAATTTTTTATCAATTTCTACGAGTCGTCCATCCTGTGTCAGCATTTTCACTGTTTCGTTTTTTTCTTTTTTTGATCCACTAAAAAATCTGAAGAAAGCGAAAGAGGAAAGAATGGCTGCACCCCAAATAATTATTTTCTTTCTTGAGGCTGCGTTGGTTGATTGTTCCATAATGAATAATAAATTATTTAAAGACTGTAAAGTAAGTTGTGTATTACAGGTTATATATTATCAATGTCATCTTAAAACATGACATTTGTCAATATGCTTTTATAGGGATTTCTTCACAATAAGGAAAAAACCAGTCAGCTTAGTTTGACTGGTTTTTTCCATACAAAAGGTTTGGAATTTACTTTTTGAATGTTCTCATATAGTTAACAAGTGCCCATCTGTCATCAGCATCTGCTATTTTCTTTTTAAAGCTAGGCATGTCATCTCTGCCTTCAGTGGTTTTATAAAACAATGCTCCGTCAGTTTGGGCCTGAACTGAGGCTTTAGAAAAATCACCTGACTCAGTTTTAAGTTGAGCAGCTTTTGGTCCATCTCCTAATCCTTTTGTGCCATGGCAGGATTTACAGTGTGTGGCCCATAATGACTTTCCGGTTGCTAATGATTCAGCATTGGAAGCCACGGGATTTTTCATATTCTTATAATTATCCGGTACTGGCCAGGGGTCATTCAGGTCTTTTGTTTTAAATCCAAAAATTATAATAAATAAGAATAAGCCACTTGTAATTAAAGATGCTGTGATAAGTTTCTTTTTCATGATGATCTGGTTGTATAATTAAAAAAATAAAATAATCTGTTTCCTTTCAAACACTAAACTACTTTAATGGCCATTAAAGTAAATTGATGTTTGTTCAGTGTAAAACATGATTTTTATCATGTCAGGACAGTGTAAGGTCATGTTCAGGACTCGCCTAAAAAAATGAGAGTAAGAATTCATGTCATTATTTGGAAAAGTAAAAGCCAAGTTCACTGTCAATGTTTGTCATATCGGCCTGTTTGGGTTTTTTATTATCATCGAAAAGAAAAATTCCGCAAAAATCATTCTTGGTATTCAGATCAATACATTCCGCTTTTCCTTTCGTTGATTTAAATAAAATATATCTGATATTCCGGATCTCTATAATTTTTATCCAGGGCCAGTTTTTTTGTATCACATTTCGGGAGTATTTCATCTGGTAAAAATATTCATGTACACTACTTTCATAAATCATCGTATCCGTGATTGCTTTAATTTTTTCAAGTTGTATTGAATCTGGATTGTAAAATACAGCAGATGGAAAATCAATGACAATTGTATCTGAAAAACTACTGGATGGTTTTATGTTTATAACTTTCTTAATTTCTGATTTTGGTTCATTTGATTTTTCACCGGAAGTGGTATTGGTACAAAATTGCTGGCTCATAAATAACAGAAAGAAGACAATTATTTTTAAAGCAAGTTGGGGATAATATAATTTATCTTGTACCTGATTCATGTGATAGTAACTACATATTTTGGGTAATAAAAATAATACACCCCGGAAGTATTTACAATCCGGGATGCATAATTTAAACGACTGCAACTTTATAGAGAAATTCTAATCTTACTAATAATTCCAAAGGCGGGTTATATTAAAGCCTATCAGAAATCTGCCTCCTTTTACTTTTGTGTCATTCACATCTGTATATTCAAATGGGCTGTTTTTATTAAACAAATTGTTTCTTTGCGGACTCAGGAAAAAATAGTTACCCAGGAACAACTGGAAAGAATGGCTGCTGGTATTAAATTCAAGTCCGAAAGAGATATTGGGATTTGGGTTATTTGTCGCATGTTTTGTAATTGGTTGATCGTAGTTGACAATTACAGAAGTCACATTGGTTAGTTTATATCTTCCGGAAAGTGCAACAGAGATCTGATCATGTTTCATTTCTTTAAATATTTCTTTATCTGTACTGTCATTCTTTGTATAAAACCCATTTACCGAATTCTGGTGAGAAACACTAGGCGCAATCTGTACAGAAAACTTGTCAGTAACTTTTCTGGCAATGATCAGCTGGTTGAAAAAAGAAACTCTGTCTTCAGGATATTTAAAAATACTTTTATCGGCATCCTTCCTTGTATCATAAGCAAGATTGCCGTAATAAGTAACACTGACGGGGTAAACACCTTTTGTTTGTGTAATAATGGAATATTTTGCACTGGCATCCCAAAGCATGTTGCTTTTTGTTATACCTATACCCAGGTTTAACTTATTAATTGGGGTATAACTCACACCGAGGCGGATATTGGACGGAGCAAAAAATCCCCAAAAATCTTCATACCCTTTTTCCACAGTTCCAAATCGGTGCATAATATCCATTTCCAAAGTGCCTTTTATAGGCACCATGACAGTCTGGTTGTCTATGATCCAAACGCTTTCAAAAGTGTTTTTAACCGGTTTGGCTTTTACAGGAGTTGTAGTTTCCTCTGTATCAGTTTTGGTTTCCTGTCCATTCGTTTTAATTTGAAACAAGAAAAGACATGAAAGCAAGGAAAGGGTTATTGCAAACCGGAATCGTTGTATATTAATTTTTGGTTTCATTTTGTGTTTTTTTAAGATCACTTAATTATTCGGTGTGCCGTTTCTTATCCAGTCATATATTTTTTGCCTGTCTGTTGCTGAAGGAATGTATTCTCTCATACTTCCATTAATAACTTTATAAAGAATACTTTCCTTTGGAAGGATAGTGTTCACATACCCGCCATTTACCAGCTCCTGATAGGATACTGCTGTTGACAAAAATGGTTTGCGGGCACCGGAAACATGGCATCCGGAAATTGCACATTTGGTATTTAGAATTGGAGCAAGTTCCAGCTTATAACTTACAGCTTGTGGTGGTCCATCGGGATCCACTTTTGCATCCGGTAAAATAACATTCTTATAGCATCCGGTTAAACCAATTCCACCAAGTACTAAAAGAAGACCTGCGTATATAATTATTTTTTTCATGATAATGCTTTTTATTAATGTTACTTATTGTGGAAGTTTATATTACAGGTAATTTCAAATTTATCAGATACACTGGTGCTTGTAATACCAAAGTCTCTGCAGTTAAACTGAAAATTTAATACTAATCCAAACACATCATAAGCAGCAGATGTACCAAACTGCACTCTTGATTTAGGTATGTACTTAAGCTTTCCAACAATTGATTTTGTCAGTGGAGCAGCCAGGTTTCCTTTCCAGGTAAGATTTAATGTAACTATATAATCATTACTGACGGGATCAAATTTTATCTCCGTTGTTTTGATTTTAGCAAGGTTAGTTACTGTAAGGTTCTGTGTACCTGCAACAATAGCAGTTGTTCCCATGGCACCGATATTACATCCGGCATCTCTTCCAGGTTCTCCTGTATTTGAAGTATTAATTTGAACATAGCCATTGAAATAAGATTTAGTTGGTTCATTTTCATAAAAAGCCCAGGAACTATCTTTCAAAGGCTGGCCGGTTGCAGTATAGTTCAACATTTTCGCATCCGTTACATCATGTACGCCAAACTGATTGAAACGTCCGGTTAGCAAGCCTGAAGCACCTACATAGGTTGTCTGCCACAATACACTGGAGTGAGATTTATCAAATTTCCATTCACTGGCATTACCTGTGGTCATTTCTCCCGGTAGATGAACATTAGTACCCCGGTTAATTATCGGATCGTTGTTGGCAGGAGGTGGAGGAATATCATTTTCTCTGGTACAACTGGCAATATATCCATATCCACTTACAAGGATCAATAGAATTAGCAGTGTTTTATTGTTTAGCAGTTTCATATAAAATATTTTAAAATGATATAATACTTTTTAAGACTGCATAAAAGTAGATAGCAGTTATACTTT
>CAZOOT010000173.1:0-5390 GCA_964581455.1 uncultured Chitinophaga sp.
ATCATGGGTTCAATGGCCAGCACCATTCCGTCTTTTAGTTTGGGGCCCGAACCTCTTTTTCCATAATTAGGTATTTGAGGATCCTCATGAAGATTTTTTCCGAGACCATGTCCGACTAATTCCCGCACAACTCCATAACCATGTTTTTTTTCTGTATGTTCCTGAATGGCAAAAGCAATATCTCCTACCCTGTTTCCTGCAATTGCTTTTTCTATTCCCTTATATAAGGATTGCTTGGTTACATTGATCAACTGTGCAATTTCCTTACCCGGATCTCCGATTGCAAATGTATATGCATGATCCCCATGCCAGCTGTTCAGAATCACTCCTACATCTACAGAAATAATATCACCATCTTTCAATTCTTTTCCGCTTGGAAATCCATGAACCACTACATCATTTACTGAAATACAGGAATTAAAGGGATAGCCGTTATAATTCAAAAATGAAGGAACTGCATTATGGTCCTTAATAAAATCTCCAATTAAAATGTCCAAAGTTGAAGTAGTAACACCCGGCTTCAGGATCTTAGCTATTTCTGTAAGTGTTTTGCTTACCAGCAATGCACTATGCCGCATTAATTCCACCTCCTCATTGGTTTTACAAATAATCATTTTGCAAATATCTTCTTTAAAAAGAATACCCGGTAAAACTCTTTACCGGGTATTTATCTTTATTATAAATTTTTATTTACATGGAAGCTTGTGAAAGTGTTTGTCTTCCCTGGATTCTTCCGCTTTTCATTAGTCCATCATACTGTCTCATTAACAACTGAGTTTCTATTTGCTGTAAAGTATCAAGAATTACAGCAACCATGATCAATAAGGAAGTACCACCATAGTAAGTGGAGAATCCTTGTGTAACACCCATTAATTGTGCGATACCTGGTAAAATACCAATAAAGGCCAGCAATATTGCTCCCGGTAATGTTACTCTATCCATCACTACACCAATATAATCAGCAGTAGGTTGACCCGGTTTTACACCTGGAATGAACCCATTATTCTGTTTAAGGTTCTCAGCAATTTGTTTTGGATTAAATATTAATGCGGTATACAAAAAAGTAAACCCGATCACCACCGTGGCATATACTACCATGTACCAGAAATTGGTATGGTCAGAAAACACACGGCCGATACCTTTTGCTGTTTCAGAATTTGAATAGGAAAATAAAGTTGGTAAAAACATAATTGCCTGGGCAAAGATGATTGGCATTACTCCCGAACTGTTCACTTTAATTGGCAAAAATTGTCTTGCCCCTGAAAACTGCCTGTTTCCACCGGCAATTTGTTTTGCATAATTGATCGCAATTTTTCTTGTTCCCTGGATCAGTAAAATACATCCGAGAATAATTCCAATCAGGATAGCAATTTCAATAATGAATATCAGGATATCTCCAGGGCGGGTTGATTTGGATACAAATTCCTGAACAATTGATTGAGGTAAATGTGCAAGAATTCCGATCATGATGATAAGTGAAGTACCATTACCAAGACCCTTGTCAGTAATTCTTTCACCCAACCACATAACAAACATGGTACCTGCTGTAAGTACAACAACTGTAGACAACCAGAAATATTCACGATATCCATCAATCATTCCGCCTTGCTGAGTCATCTGGTGCAGGAAAGCCACATAAGCTGAGGCCTGAACAATAGTTACAGCAACTGTAAGGTAGCGGGTCCATTGATTTATTTTTTTACGGCCACTATCTCCTTCCTTTTGCAGTTTTTGCATTTGCGGTACCATTACCGTCATTAGCTGCATAAAAATTGAAGCAGAGATATAAGGCATGATGCCTAATGCAAAAATTGAAGCCTGGGAAAATGCGCCACCGGCAAATGTATCGATCAGGCCAAGAATTCCTTTTCTTGAACCTTCCATTTGCTTACCGATCTCATCGGGGTCGATACCGGGTAAAACAATGTGTGCACCAATCCGGTAAATAAAGATCATCATAAGAGTAAAGAGGATTTTGCTGCGCAAATCTTCGATACTCCAGATATTTTTCAGTGTTTTGATTAATTTCTTCACGGATGCTGTAAAATTTATGGGCCTATAAACAAAAAAGCGCAGGGTAAATGCGCCATTGCAAATTACAGAAAATTAACTGATAAGTTCAATTGAACCGCCGGCAGCTTCAATAGCAGCCTTTGCTTTTTCACTTACAGCATTTACTTTAAAAGTCAACTTACTTTTTAATTCACCGTTTCCTAAAATTTTCACACGGTCAGTCTTATTGATAAGCTTATTGCTGTACAGATTCTCTAAATTAAATTCTTTGATATCATGATACTCCAACAACATTTCTATTTGTCCAAGGTTGAAAACCTTATACTCGATACGATTATTATTTTTGAAACCACGTTTTGGAATACGACGTTGAATTGGCATCTGGCCACCTTCATGAGCCATCTTTCTCTTATAACCTGTACGGGCCTGCTGACCTTTATTTCCTTTTGTAGAAGTACCACCTTTTCCGGATGCTTCGCCTCTTCCAATTCTTTTGTCTCTTTTAGTTGAACCTTTTGCAGGTCTTAAAGTATGTAATTTCATTTTTTTGCTTTTATTTTTTACTTAACGCCCCGAAAGCATTCAGGGCTCGCTTTATTAATTAAAAAGTCAAAAGTAAAAATTCAGATCCTATAACTTTTTTGATTTTTAACTTTTGAATTTTGACTTTCTTATGCTTCTTCAACTTTGATCAGGTGATTCATCTTACGAACCATTCCTAAAATTTGTGGTGTAGCCTCTACTTCTCTTGAAGCATTCATTTTATTCAGGCCTAAAGCTTTTAAAGTTAACTTCTGACGCTCTGGTCTGTCAATCGGGCTCTTTACCAATGTTATTTTTATCTTTTTCATTTTATAGAGTTGTAAGTTTTAAGTGATAAGCCGTAAGTATTGGTTTTGCCTGTTACTTACAACCTGGTACTTATAACTTTTTTATCCGTTAAAAACTTTCTTTAAACCTAATGTTCTTGTCTTGGCAACCTGTATTGGTTCTCTTAACATTGCCAATGCCTTGAAAGTTGCTTTCACTACGTTGTGCGGATTTGCAGAACCCAATGATTTAGCCAAAACATCTGTTATACCTGCACTTTCCAATACTGCACGCATACTGCCTCCGGCTATTACACCGGTACCATGTGCGGCAGGCTTGATCAATACTTTTGCTGCACCTTCTTTAGCCCACTGATCATGTGGAATTGTTCCTTTCATTACCGGAACTTTGATGAGATTCTTTTTAGCATCTTCAATTCCTTTTGCAATTGCTTCCTGAACCTCTTTTGCTTTTCCCAAACCATGACCAACAACGCCATTCTCGTTTCCAACCACTACAAGAGCAGAGAAACTAAAAGAACGTCCACCTTTTGTGGTTTTTACAACACGATTGATAGCAACAACTTTGTCTTTTAATTCCAGGTCGCCGGCTTTTACTTTGTTTACGATAACTTTTGCCATTTATAAATATTTGCGATTTTAAATTTGCTTAATTAAAATTTAAGTCCACCTTCTCTTGCCGCTTCAGCCAATGCCTTTACACGGCCATGGTATAAATTTCCTCCCCGGTCAAATACAACATCAGTAAGACCTAATTCAACAGCTTTTGTTGCAATTGCTTTGCCAACCAATTTACTCTTCTCGGTTTTGTTTACTTTTTGTGCAACAATGCTTTTTTCTTTTGATGAAGCTGCTGCCAGTGTCTGGCCATTTACATCATCAATCAACTGAACATAAATTTCAGTATTGCTTCTGAAAACTGATAAACGTGGTTTCGAAGCCACACCGCTTATCTTTTTGCGGATGCCGAAACGAATATTTTGTTTTCTCGCTGATTTTGCTTTCGGATTCATGATCTTTTATTTTTTTTCCTGATTCTGCCAGGAACTTTTTATTGTTTGATACTTTACGATCTGGTTAAAACTATTTACCAGCAGCTTTACCAGCTTTCTTACGAACGAACTCACCTACATAACGAACTCCCTTTCCTTTGTACGGTTCAGGCTTACGCAATCCCCGGATTTTTGCGGCTACCTGCCCCAGCAATTGCAGATCGATTCCTTCTAATGATATAGTTGGATTCTGTCCTTTTTCCTGGGCAGTAACTACTTTCAGTTCTTTAGGCACATCAAAAACGATGTTGTGAGAATATCCAAGTGACAGGTCAAGTAAGTTACCCTGGTTGCTTGCTTTGAAACCAACACCAATAAGTTCAAGATTCTTTTTAAATCCTTCAGTAACTCCTGTAACCATATTGGCTACAAGGGCACGATACAGTCCATGCATTGCCCTGTGACGGATCTGGTCAGTAGGACGGCTGAAACTCACTTCACCATCTTTTATCTCTACTTTAATATCACGATCAATCGCCTGCTTCAGTTCTCCTTTCGGACCTTTTACAGTCACTACTCCGTCGTTGCCCACTGTAATAGAAACTCCGTTCGGGATAGTGATGTTTTTTTTACCTATTCTAGACATATAATTATTTTATCGTTTTTTATTTATTGGTTTCCTGTTGATGACCGGTCAGCCTGTTAGGTATCGGCTTAATGTATCAGCAACCACTTTTTAATAGATATAACAAAGAACCTCTCCGCCCACTTTCTGAACTTTTGCTTCTTTATCAGTCATCACACCTTTAGATGTAGAGATGATAGCAACACCAAGTCCGTTCTTTACCCTGCGGAATTCTTCCGGCTTTGCATAAGAACGTAGTCCCGGGCGGCTTACTCTTTCCAGGCTCTGGATAGCAGGCTGCTTGGTTTGCGCATCATATTTCAATGCGATCTTGATCACACCTTGCTTGTTATCATCTTCAAATTTGTATTTGAGGATATAACCCTGAGCATAAAGAATCTCAGTCATGCGTTTCTTCAGGTTAGAAGCAGGTATTTCCACAATACGATGGCCGGCCATTTGTGCGTTCCGGATTCTGGTTAAAAAATCTGCTATAGGATCTGTTACCATAATATTTTTTATTTGCTCTTTTAAAATTTTTATTTGTCAATTGTGAATGGTCAGTGGTGAAGATTAATCACTTTTGACATTTCACTATTCACTTTACCAGCTTGCTTTTTTAAGCCCTGGAATTTTTCCGTCAAGCGCCATATCACGCATTGCGATTCTCGAGATACCGAAATACCGGATAAATCCTTTTGGTCTTCCCGATATTGCACAACGATTGTGCAAACGAACCTTCGAAGAGTTCCTTGGAAGTTCATCCAATGCTTTCCAATCGCCGGCTTTCTTTAGCTCACTACGCTTCTCAGCATATTGTGCTACCATTCTCTCTCTTTTCTTCTGCCTGGCTTTTACTGATGTTTTTGCCATGTTTTTTTTAAAATTTCAATTATTCAAAATCCAGATTCAATTTTGAACCTGGTTGTG
>CAZOOT010000174.1:0-5305 GCA_964581455.1 uncultured Chitinophaga sp.
GTTTTTACCAAAAACGGGAAAGGCTATGTACATGAAAATATTCCCGCAAGTATTGCCGCCTTTCAAAAAATGGGTAAGGAACAAAATTTCAAAGTGGATACTACCACAAACTCAGCTTTGTTTACTGATGAGTATTTAAAAAACTATGATGCCCTCATTTTTTCCAATACCAATAATGATGTATTTGATACGGAGCAGGAGAAACTTGCCTTCTTGCGGTATATACAGGCTGGCGGTGGTTTTATAGGCGTTCATTCTGCTACCGGAACGGAAAGAAAATGGAAATGGTTTAAACTAATGCTGGGTGCAAGCTTTCTCAGGCATCCTCCCTTTCAGCCATTTACGGTTTATGTGCTTGACAAAAATCATCCGGCCACTAAAAATCTTTTGCCAAGTTGGAAAACAAATGATGAATGTTATTTTTTTAAAGAGATCAATCCATCCATAAAGGTTTTATTGTTCAGCGACATTTCAACAATAAAAGAAAGCGATGAGGGGAAAAACACAACTCCTGATATTTTTGGCAATCGCTATCCTGCTGCCTGGTGCCATGAATTTGATGGCGGGAAAATCTGGTACACTTCACTTGGCCATAGTAAGGAAGATTACTCAAACCCCACTTATCTTGCCCATATCATACAAGGATTGAAATGGGTAACTGACAAAGGAAAACCGGATTACAAAAAAGCAGTTGCAATTAGTTCTTCTATTGATGAAATGAAAAGTTTTTAAAATCAATTCCATTTTAAGAACTCAATGCCAATTTGAATATTTTTTTTGAACCACATAGACACATAAGGAACATAGTCCTGATAGCTATCGGGATCAAATAATTCTATGTGCTTATCTATTGTGCGCTATATATCTATGTGGTGAAAAAAGCTGAATAGAATTGTAAAAGTACAAGAGTGTTCCAAGGGAGTCCCTTCGGGACGACGCAACCAAAGCTTCATAGTATTACGAAGGCTGGCTAACATATTTTCTTTATCCTTTTATTAACGTTCAATAAATAATGTAAAGAAGCTATCTTCGTTTCTAGCATATCCACTTCAACCAGGGACGGACAACTCAATTTTTTACTGTAAACTTTTTTACAATGGCTGAAAACAAAACAGGCCAGGAGCCTTCGCATGCCGGTGAAGAAATGCTATACACTTACGATTCCTTTGGTGGCAACAAAAAACCCTCAGATCATAAATTTTTATGGTGGTGTGCCGGGGCTCACCAGAATTTATTAAAACAATTCCCTTCGGAGTTCAGCAAATACTCCGGGCTAGGCGGAGTGCTGCTTGCCACTTTTGTGCTGGCAACCCTTTCTGCAGGCTATGCCATTCATACAGTATTTGACAACTGGTTCTGGACAATCAGTTTTGCCCTAATCTGGGGAGTGATCATTTTCAATTTTGACCGTTTTCTTGTTTCCACCATGCGCAAATATGGCATATCAAAACAAAAACAGATATGGATGGCTTTGCCAAGGATAGCATTGGCTCTATTAATTGGTGTAGTGATTGCACGTCCGCTGAAATTAAAAATTTTTGAGAAAGAGATCAATGTAAAGATGACAGAGAACCTCCATAAAAAGATCCAGCTCAATGATAGCATGTTAGCCATAGAGAATAAAGCGCTGCTAACATCAGCCGAATCAGAAAGACAGCGGCTCCTCGGTCGTAAGCTGGCGATCGAGGATACGCTGCACAATCTGCAAACATCTTATGTACGGGAAGCTGATGGAACCGGTGGCAGTATGCAAAGAGGAATTGAAAATATTACAAGGTTAAAACAGGAAGCCTGGCAAAATGCAAAAATTCAATTTGAACCAGAGCAGCAAATGCTAGCTGTAGCCATCAATCAGCAAAACAAGATAATGAATGAGGCGAAGGCAGCGATGGAAGAAAAAAGAAAACAATATGAGGCATCAGCAACTGCCAATATGGGTTTCCTGGAAAGAAATAAAGCATTGTCTGATCTTTCTGCTGAAGAAGGATCTGTGTTCTGGGCCAACTTATTAATTTCATTGCTGATCATTTTAATCGAGATCGGGCCGGTACTTTCTAAACTGATCATGCCGGTTGGTCCTTATGATATTGCCCTGGCAAAAGAAGAACTTTTGCAAATGGCAGTACATGAAGGTGAAATAAGAAAAGATAAAAATGAGCGGTTTGAAAAAAGAAAAGTATTTCACCAAAAACAAAAAGAAATGTCGGAACAACTGGCAGAAAAGCTAACACAGTTGCAACAAAAAAATATTGACATAGAACTGGACAAATGGGAACGTGGGGAATGGCAGCCGCAGGATCACCGGGCCAGTATGGATGAAGTGGTGAAAAAAATTAAAACACAATACCAGTTTAAAGATGAGGATATGTTATAAGCAATTTTAAACATCGGTTTTTTCAATCTCCACTTTGTGGAGATTTTTTAATTTGGATAAAACAATTTCCAGGTATTCTTTGGGAATTCCAATATCCATAAAACAAAACAACTGTATTTCCTGCTTCAATATTTCGCATTCGTGTTTTTTCATTACGATCATCACATCGTTCATCATCGTATAGTCAAACGTTAATCTGAATTTTACAAATACTGGCTTTTTTATAAATGGATTTAATTGCAATGCAAAAGAAGCAGCAGTTTTATAGGCATGGATCAATCCGGGTACACCAAGCAATGTGCCGCCAAAATATCTGACAACAATGACAGCGATATTTGTAAGATCAAGGCTGTCGATCTGCCCGAGGATAGGACGACCAGCAGTTCCGGAAGGTTCTCCATCATCAGAACTGCGAAAATCATTGCCCTCAGTACCTATCCTGTATGCAAAACAATGGTGCGCAGCTTTTGGATGCTCGTCCCTGAGCTGTTTCAGGCGTAGTTTAAACTCTTCTTTGTTTTCGATGGGAAATGCATAAGCAAGAAAACTACTGTTCCTGTCTTTAAATTCAGCTACAGATTCTTTTCCGATAGTATAATAAAATTCTTTAGAAGAAGCTTTCTTCACTATGGTATCTTTTTTTCTTTCCTGATAAAAAGATAATATAACTGGATGCAGGTGATAAAAGCGTTTGGAATAATAATGGGTAAGTTCATGTCCAGCAAAATGCCATATGCTATAAACACAAGTGCTCCCAGCATATTTATAAAACGAATGACGCGGACCTTTGAACTAACCAGGAAGCTGATCACAACCAATGCTGCCCCGATATATCCTATGAATTCGATCCAGTCCATATAAGTTTTATTTAAGATTTAGCTGCGAATATAAGTGTTTACAAGATCGTCGCAGATCCTGGTTGCATTTATAGCTGGCAATTCAGGAATTCGGGGTGAATCAAGTCCATCATCAATTTTTAATTTTTCATTCTTTATTACTCTTATCTCATCCCAGCAATTTTCATCAAGAAAAGATTGTAACAGCCTGGCACCGCCTTCTACAAGCACACTTTGAATATTTAAAAGGAACAAAGATTGGATAAGCTGCTGGATCAGATTTTTATTTTTATCAATTTGATAATAGAAAATGTTCTTATTTTCTGCGTGTTTCCTGTAGTTAAAGATAATTGTCTTCACTTTTTTATTAAAGATCTTTAAGGATCCAGGCAATTTCAGATCCATATCAATAACCAGCCTGATGGGTGAAGGTCCGTTCCATAATCGGTTTGTAAGTTCGGGATCATCCTGTAAAGCGGTATTGGTGCCTACCAGAATTGATGCTTCTTCACTTCTCCATTTATGTACTATCCGATTCGTTTTTTCATTACTGATCAATAGTCTGGGCAAATTCCCATTCCCTGCATTACCGGAGTAAGCAGGGGCCATTTTCCCGTTGGCAGTTTCCGCCCACTTTAAAATGATATAAGGCCGTTGTTGTTTTTGAAAAGTGAAAAACCGTTTATTCAAATTGATACATTCTTTTTCCAATACCCCAAATGTTACATTAACATTTTTTGCTTTTAAAACTTCAATCCCTTTTCCTTCAACTTTATTATTCGGATCAAGGCAGCCGATCACTACTTCAGGAATTTTATTTTTCAAAATAAGATCAGTGCAGGGTGGGGTTTTACCAAAAAAATTACAAGGTTCCAAAGAAACATAAAGAGTAGATTTTGAAATTAAGCTTCTGTCCTCAACTTTTACAGATTTCAAACAATTCACTTCAGCATGTGCTTCGCCATATTTCTGATGATAGCCCTCTCCTATTATTCTTCCTTTATAAACCATCACTGCTCCTACCATAGGGTTGGGAGCAACTAAACCGGCTCCACGCATTGCCAGTTCAATACAGCGATGCATGAAAGAGTCAATTGTCAGGATTTGGGAACCGGGAGTCATGATCAACAAAAGTAAATTAATAATTATGGGGAAAAAGATTTCTCATTAGTTTTCATTTTATTTAAGCCCATTCACAATTCACCTTTCACATCGTAAGTTTGCACATGAATTTAAAAGAAGCAAGAATTTTATTCAGTACTGAACTTAAAGAAGATTACGAACCGGGTGAAGCAATGAATATTACCGAACTGGTATTGGAGCATGTAACCGGATTTACAAAGATCCAGCAGATCAGGAAAACAAATGCAGTACTTACCGAAGAACAAATTGTACGATTAAGTAAGATCTCCGACCGGTTGAAACAAAATGAACCGGTACAATATATCATTGGAGAAGCCTGGTTTGCCGGCATGAAATTAAAAGTGAACAAAAATGTGTTGATACCAAGGCCGGAAACTGAAGAGTTGGCAGCATGGATCGTTGCAGACTGCAGATTGAAGAATGAAGAATTGAAAATTATTGATATTGGCACTGGCAGTGGATGCATCCCCATAACGCTTAAGAAAAAACTACCCGAAGCCTCTGTTTCAGCAATTGATGTTTGCAGTGAAGCAATTTTTACTGCTACTGAAAATGCGCTGACTTTTGAAACAGAAATTGAATTTTCACTTTTGGATTTTTTAAATGAAAACAACTGGAAAAACCTGAGTGAATATGATGTTATTGTCAGCAATCCTCCATATATAAGACAAAGTGAAAAAAAATCTTTATCTGAAAGAGTGATAAATCATGAACCACATCTGGCATTATTTGTTCCGGACAAAGATGCTTTAATTTTCTATCGTAAGTTGGCAGATTTTTCTAAAGCCCATTTAAATAAAAGCGGAGCCATCTATGTTGAAATAAATGAATGCCTGGGAAAAGAAGTGCTGGAATTATTTCAATCGAAAGATTTCAACCAGGTTGAACTCAAAAAAGATATGCAGGGAAAGGAGAGAATGTTGAAGGCAGGGATGGGTGATGAGTGATGAGT
>CAZOOT010000175.1:0-5254 GCA_964581455.1 uncultured Chitinophaga sp.
ATGAATAAATACTCACATGATGTGGATAGGTTGAGTGAGGTTTTTTCACAAACTCCCGTTGTATGTCACCCTAAACAGCATCCTACTTAAATTCAAGCTAACATGACTTTGCCACATGACCCTACGCAATTTTTTAGCACATTGCAAGGCATACAGATCCGACACACAAAAGCCAACCTTGCAAAATATCTGCAATTGCCAACACACTGCAAACAGTGTTTTTACTTGGGTTGACAAAGACAAATGAAAAAAGAAAAGTCACCTTTCAGCGGTTCTTCTTTCTTTTCCATTATCGCCATCTTTCATAGTATCTCTCAAATTGAAATTTTTCTAAAACCCTTCTGCAATAATTTCTAACAATTTCTTATTTACTACTTTTAGTTTTCTTGATTCGGTGAATAAAATGCCTTGTTCTTTAAAAAAAGTCAATACACGGACAACTGTTTCTTCAGTAGTTTCAGAATAACTTGCAATATCACTCCGGGACATGGTGATGAAGCTTTCCTTGTCTGTTATTCTGTATTTTTCGTTTAATATTAGCAGGATGAGGGCAATTCGTTCTTTTGCAGATTTGTGCGACAATGAACCAATTAAATTTATCCAGACATTAAATTCAAAACTTAAAATTTCAACAAGGTTAAATGACAAATTCGGTGACTGTTTAGCAATTTTCAAAAATCCGTTGCCATCAAAAACATCAATTTCACTTTCCTCTAAAACAATAGCAGAAACAGGGTGCTTTTCATTACATAAAAGCGGACGAAACCCAAAGTATTCACCCACGGTATATATGTAAACAATCCGGCTATTCCCATCATCACCGGTTTGCTCAATTTTAATTTTTCCTTTTTTAACTTTGTAAACGGCTCTAGGCATGCTCCCTTCCCGATACAAATCTTCTCCTTTTTTAAGATAGACAGTTTTTGCTATTTTTTGTAATTCGTCCATATAAACAGGTAATACTTTATTAAAAAGTTTATCGCTTTTAAAATGGTATTTGGATATGTCAAATTTCATAAATAAATATTTTTACAAGTTGACAATTATCAACTTGAAGTCCTAAATTTAGTGTTCCTTTGCATTATAAAAATTAATCAAATGGATAATCAGGAAAATACTAATGAATCAAAGATAATAGCAGAAAAGGACAGGCCGGTACTTCCTTTAAAAAAACAGAAAACAACTATCCTGGATTTTATAAAAAATAACCCCGTACTTATTACGGCTATCATCGGATTGATTGCTGTGGCGGCAATGTATTTCTGGAAAGATATACAAGGAAAAAAGCAAAAGGCTGCTGTGGAAAAGATGGCATCTCAGCAGTTAATGGAAAACAATCATGAAATGCTGAGGCTGCTGGCAAAACCACTGGTTTGGAGTATCCGTTCTGAAATGCTCAGGGGAAACCTGGAGCAGGTGAATATATTTACAAAAGACCTGGTAAAAGAAAAAAACTTTCAGTTTATTCACCTGGTTGACCCCGGCGGAAAAATCATACTGTCAACAGATAAAAAGCTTGAAGGACAGATGGCTACCGGAATGTTTGACCCGGCGCTTGTTCAAACCGATTCGGTAAAGATTGTTAACACAAACAACGAGATGCTTACATTGGCTGTGCCTGTAATGGGATATGATAAGCGGCTTGCATTGCTTATTATAAAATATACTCCCGTTGCATTTATTTCAACAAAAAATTAAACAGAAAAATGGAAGAGTTTGTAAACAAATACCTGTTTAACGCCACGGTAGGTAAACTGGCAACCATTTTTATCGGCATCGCTATTATATGGAGTATCATTCTTGTATTTCGAAAAAAATTTTCCGTAAAAATTAAAGATAGCGGAACAAGATACAAAACCCGTAAACTAATATCTTTTGCAGGTTATTTGCTTAGTATTTTATTAATAACAATTGTTTACAGCGATAAGTTGGGCGGGCTTACGGTTGCTTTAGGGGTAGCAGGTGCAGGTATTGCATTTGCCTTGCAAGAAGTAATTGCCAGTGTTGCCGGTTGGCTGGCCATTTCATTTGGCGGGTTTTACAAAATTGGCGACAGGGTGCAGTTAGGCGGAATTAAAGGAGATGTAATTGATATAGGTGTCATCAGGACCACCATAATGGAAACCGGGCAATGGGTTGATGGTGATTTATACAATGGACGTATTGTTCGTGTAGCTAACAGTTTTGTTTTTAAAGAACCGGTGTTTAACTATTCGGGTGATTTTCCTTTTTTATGGGATGAAATTAAGATACCCATTCAATATGACAGTAATTATGAAAGAGCAAAGGAATTATTTAATTCAATTGCCGTGGAAGTAGCCGGCGACCTTACAGAAACATCCCGGCAAAAATGGAAGGAACTTGTAAAAATTTATATGATTGAAGATGCACAAACAGGGCCAATGGTAACCATCATCGCCAATGATAACTGGGTAGAATATACAATCAGGTATGTAGTGAGTTATAAAAAAAGAAGGGCTACAAAGGATATGTTATTTACAAAAATACTTACTGCCGTAGGCCAAACAGCCGGAGAAATTAAGTTTGCTTCCGCTACTTTCCACCTGGTAGCGGCGCCTGATTTAAATGTAAAATTGAAAAGTTAGTTAATAAAGTTAAAATAAATATGAGCATACATAAATTAGAAAGACTTCTCTCGGAAAAAAGCAACCCCTGTGTGAGTATTTCACTGAACACACACAGAACACATCCTGATAACACAGAAGATACTATTGTATTAAGAAATCTTTTAAAAGAGGCCAAAGAAAGGGTCGTTAGTGAATTTGGCAAACGGTCGGTTCATGATTTACTTGAGAAAATTGAGAACGTAGAAAATGAAGTCGACCCTAACTACAACTTAGACAGTTTACACATTTTTCTTTCAAATACAACAAAAGAAATTATCAAATCTCCGTGGCCAACCCAGCAAAACACTGTGTTTGTATCAGACAGTTTTGCTGCCAAGCCACTCATTAAACTCTTTAACCGGCTGCAGGAGTATCTAATCCTTCTATTGTCACAGTCCGGTGTTAATCTGTACCTGGCAATTAATGATTCGATTGTTTCCGAAACCAAAAATGAAGACTTTCCTTTTTCGCAAAATCTTCATTATATAACGCACTCAGATAAATTAAGCGATGCCAAACAGGTAGATAATATGGTTCGTGAATTTTTAAATAAAGTTGACAAGGCAGTATGGAGGGCAAATAATGAAACAAATTTGAAGTGTGTTGTTATTTGTACAGAGGATAATTACAGCCGGTTGATGCAGGTTGCAGACACACCTACAGTTTATTTTGGGCATGTGCCCATTGATTATAACAATACATCCCCCCACAAAATAGCAGCTGATGCATGGCAACTTGTAAGTCAGTTGCAACAACAAATCAGGACGGATGTCATAAATGAAATGCAGGAGGCGGTAGGCCAGGCAAAAGTTTACACAGATCTGGCTGAAATATTTCGTGCAGCCAAAGAAGGCAGAGGCGACTTGTTGATTTGTCATGAGGATTTTAAGCAACCCGTTATAATGAATGGTGACATTTCTTTTGATTTAGTAAACGATGTTACACTACCGGGTGTAACCGATGATATAACAAGCGAAATTGCAAGGGAAGTTATTTCAAAAAATGGCCGGGTTGTATTTACAAACCAGGATGAAATTAAATCATTAGGCAATATTGCATTAAAAGTTCGGTATTAATATATTAACGGAGATGCTGAAAACCGTAAAGAGTCAGCAAAACAATTAAAACAAAAAAGATGAAAAAATTAATTCTACTACCTGCAGCATTTATTATGCTGTTTACCTTAAATTCCTGTTCTAAAAAGATTGCATTTGGTGTTTCACAGGCGGCTCCGGCAGCAGAAGCGGTGGCGAAAATTAAAAAGGATAAAAACAAAAATTACGCCATTGACCTTAGCGTAAAGCACCTTGCAAGTCCTGATAGGCTAACACCGCCCAGGAAGTACTATGTAGTTTGGATGGTTACAGAAAGTAACGGAACCAAAAATATCGGACAGATTAAAAGTTCAAGCAGCATTATCTCCAATACATTAAAAGGCTCGCTGAAGACTGTCACTTCTTTTAAGCCGATGGAAATATTTATTACTGCGGAAGATGATGCAAATATTCAGTGGCCAGGCAGTATGGTTATAATAAAATCCGATGCAATTGACATAAAATAAATGAGTATGAAATTTATTAAAACATTTGCTTTAGTAGTAATAGTGTTGCTTTTCATAATTTTTGCTATTCAGAATTTTGAAAGCGTAACTGTTACCCTTTTTAATTGGAGCATTAAACTACCACTTGTCATAACAGCCATTGTAATCTATGTATTGGGTATGCTTACAGGCGGGCTCTTAAAGTCAGGTTTAAAAAAGCTTGGTAATTTAGAAAAGAAGGAATGAAACAAAAACCAGGCTTTTGGATTCATATTGCGAAACACCATGATAAGTCATGGTTGGTGATGATTATGGCTAATGGTACTGGCTTCAGAAAATTATCGGCGGACACATGACGGCTGGCAATAAGGGGTTAGCATTTTGAGAAACGGGTAAAAAACAAGGTGGAGCACTTTGAGTTGATGTAAATTTGTTGCAGCATTCAGATATTAGCGAAATAATAATTTTTATGAAAAAAAAATATTTTAATAAAAGGAGTAGGCGAAAGATTAAATTTAATCTGAGACAGAATGGTAAAAGAAAAAGGCTTTTTTCAAAACGGTTGGGGGGAATTGTCGGTGCTTCTGTTTTGCTTGAAAACCGCAACGTTAAAGCAAGGGATTTATCTTCCGTTGAAAAAGAAGTTTAATATTTCGTTGCCGCATTTTATTGTTTATTTTAAGAAATTAGCCGACGCACCAGGTCAGGCTCATTTGCAAGGCACACAAAGGCAACACACAAAAGCCAACCTTGCAAAAGAGCCTGCCTTGTTCCTACGCTTCCGGGACACACCCTGCTTCGTTGGACACATACTTTCAACTCAGGTTACCATGACGAAGGGCGAACATACAACAGGGGGTTTGCTTCTATGCTGGCATACGAATAAATCCTCAGCTTCATATCGCTATCAACCCATATCCAGCTGACGGAATTCTATTTAGCTTTTTGTTGTTAACTTCAACTTCAGTTTTTCAATTGGGCTGCGGCTCCGGGCTGGACATTATAAAATACCAGCACAGCAGCAAGCCCTACCGTTATAGCCAATGGTAAAAAAACGACATAGCAATCTCGGACAGACACGAGTAAA
>CAZOOT010000176.1:0-5218 GCA_964581455.1 uncultured Chitinophaga sp.
TTCGGCATCCAGGATGCAAACTGCCCGAGTTTTGGAAGCAATTTTAATTTTTCAATGATCCCCTCTTTGGGAGAAGAAAGTAATTTAAACAATGCTTCAATTTCCTTTGCTACATCATCGAGGTGTTTCACTCCCAATGCCAGACACATTCTTTTCTCGCTGCCATAGGCATTCATCAGTACAGGAAAATCGTATCCTGTGTTTTCAAATAACAATGCCTTACCTCCTCCGGGTTCCTTACTCATCCGGTCAGTAATTTCTGCCATTTCCAAAGCAGGATCCACAAAAACTTTTATCCTGGCCAGTTCACCTTCTTTTTCTAATACATCGATAAATTCCTGTTGATTTTGATACGCCATAATTAAAAATAAAATTCAAAGTTAGAATGCTATTGCCATTGTGCAATAAAGATTATACCGGTGAAATGAATGAATTATTACCAGAATTCAAAATGGAACAGATGGGCAACCAAATTTATGCTTACCGGAAAATCTTATCGGTCCTCCACCTGATCCTCCACCAAGACGAAATGAAAGGTTGAGACCTGTAAAATAATAATTATCTTTTTGTTTTGCACTGCCCCGTTGTGTTCCTTTTGACGGATAAGTTGGATTGCCTCCGGGATATTCATCTTCACGATATGCAAGATCTGTGGCCAATGAACCCTTTGCTGATAACAGATCGTTATAGTCGGCATAGCTGGTACTTACATCATCCAGGTAATCTGTAAAAATTTTCCTGAGTCCGATCTCAAAGCCAATCCTGAGATTTTCAGAAATTGCAAATTTAATTCCTCCTCCCATTGGTATTGCCGGTTGTAAAAGTGAATATGTTTTTTTGTCCGGATAAATTCCCTGTCCTTCTGTGCTTAGCGGTTTTAAAAATGTTTTTTGTTTTGATGCATCAAATGTGTAAGGATTGAAATGAAATAGTCCGAGACCGGCAAATACATAGGGAGAATATCTTTTTTCAAAAAGGTTGAAAAGATAATACTCACCGGCTACACTGAATTCAGTAATTGCAGATTCAAAATGAAGGTTTCTTTGTTTCAAATTTGGTTTCGTATTATATATATCGTTTCCATTAATTCTGGCAAAACTAATTCCTGCTCTTAACAGGATTTGATCGAATAATTCATAATGAACTGTAACCCCAATAAAACCGTTGGTTTGTTTGCCAACATAATATTTTTCTAAAAGGTCGCCATTATAATTTGCCAATCCGCCGGCAACCCCCACATGAATGTCTTGTGCTTTGGTATTTAAAGAAAGAAAGAAAAATGTCAGTATTGATGGTAAGATTTTCATTCAGGAGGTTTGCTATCTGGAAGCAAAAATAAGGCCTGAATCTTCAATTTACTTAAAGAATTCAAGAACTTAAATCCTGATTAATAGTAATACCAAGTCCGGGATCATCCGAATAGTTTATTTTACCATAATTATAGGATATGCCGGTAGCAATATCTTCTGCCAGCAATAAAGGGCCATCCATATCCACATGATCCAACATAGGAAGTAAATGAGCAATCGCAGCGGTTCCAACTGTAGTTTCATTCATACAGCCGATCATTACCTGCAAATTAAGTTCTCTTGCTTTTTTTATCATTCTCCTTGCAGGTGTAATGCCACTGCATTTTGTAAGTTTAATATTGATACCGTGAAAATAACCCTGGCATTTTTCAACATCATTTTCCAGAGCACAGCTTTCATCAGCAAATAAAGGAAGAGATGATTTTTCATAAAGTATCTTCATTCCTTCCCAATTGTTTTGTGCCAGGGGTTGTTCTACCAGTTCCACTCCCAGTTCTTTCAATACAGGAATTTTTTGTAAAGCTTCTTCAGTTGTCCAACCGGCATTTGCATCCACCCGGATGATCGATTTTGTGTTTTCCCTTAATACCTTTATTATTTCAATATCGTTTTCAGTTCCAACTTTAACTTTATAGACCGGCCAGGGTTTTTCTTTCATTTTCTCCAGCATTTTAGCAATGGTATCAATCCCAATAGTATAATCTGTAACAGGATTATTTGAATGATCCAGTTTCCAGAGATCTATTAATCTTTTGTTCTTCATTTTTCCATAAAGATCCCATGCAGCCATATCCAGGGCACAAACAAGAAAAGGATTTTTGGGAAATAAATGATGCAGGTAATGCCAGTATCGTTCCGGTTCCGTGAAAGCAAATTTTTCAACGAATAGTTTTTTTGCGTTCAGGTCTTCTATCATTTTTTCTACGGTGATATCATAATATTTAATCGCCGGAGCTTCACCATAGCCTTTGATGCCAAAATGTTCCAGTTCAACAAGCAGTGTAGCCTGGTGAGTTTTTGTTCCTCTGGAGATGGTAAAGGGATAACGAAATGGAAGATCAAATTTGAATGAGCGGACTTTCATATGCGCAAAAATGCGGAAAATTATCTTCCCGAATGCTGAATATATCCATTAAGTTCATTATTGAAATCTTTTTGCTTTATCAGTTCCTCAAGTGTCAGATGCATTCTGTATTTCCAATGATGATTGGGGTTTGCCGGAATATTTATTCTTTCTTCATGTGGGTTCTCCCTTCTTAAATTTTCATTATTGCCTAACAGGTCCTGCAACTGGAAAATACACCACATGGCTGAAGAATAAAAGTGTTGCAATACAATTGCCCTGTTGATCCAGGCCTCACAATAAAAAGGGGGTTCACCTTTCTGTCCTAAAATTGAATGATAGAATTTTGTAATCTTTGTTTTGTCTTCCTCCCACCAACCTCTTATGGTACTCATGTCATGCGTAGATGGAGTGATAACAGAAAGATATGGTGCATCATTGGGATGTAAAAATTCTACTCCTTCATTTTTAGGCATCCGTTGGATCTCCAGGCTTAAAATTCCAAGCTGTTTCATTACATCCGGTACACAATGTGGTACCATACCCAGGTCTTCTCCGAAAATAAGCATGTTTGTTGCATTCTTCAGATAAGGAAGTTTGTGCATGGCTTCATTTTTCCAGAATTCATCCTGCCGGCGATAGAAATAATCGATATATAACTCTTTAAGTTTTTGCTGTTGTTCGAATTCCAATTCTTTAAAAGAGGATGTTTTTTCTATAGAAATTCTGAAATGGAATTTCTTTTTTTCAGAGCCGGGCTCTTCTATAAGAATGACATTTGAAATCAGATCATATAAACCAATTTTTATTTTTTCCTGTTCCTGATCTGATCCCTGGTTTTTAAAATAACATTCGACTTTTTTCTGTGTATCAAATTCAGGTTTTAACTCATACAATCCATTTTCGTTTTGAAACAGAAACTCTTTTTTTATCCTATCAGCGTTTTCTGAAAAAAATTCAACTAAAATATTTTCAGTGATAAATGGTTTACAGAACCTGTCATAATCTATCCAGATGCCTTTTTCACCAAACTCAGTACTTGAAACCGGAATTGCCGGAATGAAATGCCCCATTATTCCTTCAACTGCATGTGTTGGAATACTCCAGATCCGGAAAAAGCCAAGTATATGGTCGATCCTGAAAGAATCGAAATAATTGTTCATCTGTTCAAATCTCTTTCTCCACCAATCAAATTGGTCCTCCTGCATTTTTTCCCAGTTATAGGTCGGAAATCCCCAATTCTGACCCTTCACCGCAAAATCATCCGGAGGTGCACCTGCTTGCCATTGCATATTATATAATTCGGGTTCCATCCATGTATCACATCCATACCGGTAAACCCCAATTGCTATATCTCCTTTCAGCACTATGCCTTTTTTATGTACATAATCTGTCGCCTCTTTTAATTGTTCATGTAAATGAAATTGAACGAAATAATGAAATGCAATTTCGTGGTAAGACCGGGAGCTTTTTGCAGAAAGTTTTTCAATCTCTCTTTTATTAAAAACTGAATGTGTTTTCCATTTACTGAAATCGGATGTTCCGTTTTTATCCTTCAAAAAACAAAATGCTGCATAGGGAATCAGCCAATACTTATTAGATATAAAAAAGTCTTTGAATTTTTTTGTTTCAAAAAAATCGTCACTGGTTTCTCTGAAGCTGTCTTTAAGCACTGCAATTTTTTCTTTCATTACTTCCACATAATCCAGATCAGGTTTTGCATTAAGTTCCTTTTGCCTTTTCTTCAGAACATTTATTTTTTCAACATCATTTTTCCCAATAACCTTTTCAAGGTTTATATAAATAGGATGTAATGCAAATACTGAAATGGCTGCGTATGGGTAAGAATCAGCCCAATTGTTTGTTGCAGTTGTATCATTGATTGGTAAAATCTGGATGAGCTTCAGACCAGTTTTTTTTCCCCAATCTGCTAAAAGTTTCAGGTCAGTAAATTCACCTACTCCAAAACTGTTTTTACTGCGTAAACTGAATACAGGAATTGCCACTCCTGCACCTTTCCAATTGTTGTTTGGGAAATTTATAAACCCATCATGCAGAACACTTAGTTTTTTTTTGGCCAATACACCATGAATCAGACGATTCTGACCATTTTCAAACGCAATAAATTTTTTTTCTTTTTTATCGTAAACCCCATATTTATAGGCAACTTGAAATTTGACATCACTTAAATCAGCTTTTCCAACCCACCAATGGCCTTCTCTGGAAAGAAAAATTGGTTTATCCGTTGACCAGCTTCCGAGGGCCTCACAATTTCCAAGCATACAAATGCATTCATTCTTTTTCAGCAATGGTGCCTTTATTTTAAAAACATGAGTAGTGTTTTTTATTGCAATTGATCTTGAAGAAGAAATTTTTTGTTTGAGTAAAGTGTTTTCAAACGGGGCAGAAAAAAATACATTTTCATATTCTCCGGAATGGTTCCAGGTGTCAATAACAGACATTTCCTTTAAACCATTTTTAGAAAACTGTAACACTCTGTCATCGCCAAACTCGGGTAATATCTCTCCGTTTTTGTTTTTTAAAATATACTTATACCTGAAAGATTTAATTTGTTCCTTATTCACTTTTATTTCTGCATACCAAAATTCTTCATTTAGATAATTCATCGGGATGGCATTATCAACAGGAGCCAAATTGAACTTACTATTTGTATTTAACCATAGACTTTGCCCAAAAGTTGTATTGAAACGAATGTAAAACTGTATTAACATAAGAGATTACAATCTATGATGAAAATTTGTGTATCACAGACACAATTAACGAAAATATGAAAAAACTTAAAGTGAAAAAATTATAATATAAATTACTGAAGCAAACCTAATTA
>CAZOOT010000177.1:0-5146 GCA_964581455.1 uncultured Chitinophaga sp.
GAACTTTAAATCCACTATTCACATTTCAACTACTTTTGAGATAGCTTGTAGTTAATACTGCATTTATATTGTTGACTTCATCCATCGGCAAGCAAAATAAATCTGCCAGGATTTTATCAATTTTCTTAAATAATCAGGAAACACCAGTGAGAAAATGTTTTAATACAATCTTGTCTTGAACTTTCCTGAATTAACAATGCTTGCTCCACCATTTGTTTTATAAGAAGTTCCGGAAAAAGTACCGGATACAAGCCGGGTCTGATGTATATAACTGTCAATTGTTATTGTAAAATTTCCTGCACGGCTTACCAGGATATGCGTGAGACTATCATTATCATAATAATAAAAAGCACCTCTTTCTGTAGTTACATTAAACAGATCTTTATTAAAAGGATTTTCATTAAAATATGCACTGATAATAATGCCGGTATCTTTTGAGCAGGCAGAAGGGCCGAAAAAAGTAAAAGCTGTTCTTTCAGGATTCATAATTGCAGTGTCAATGATGCCACAAACAAGAGAATTCTCATAATGAAAACTCCACTTCTTTTCAATTTGTTCATCCTGGCCGATACATGCCGGGCAAATCCATGGCTTGGGTGGGATAACAGAACCAACCACCACTACCGAATCTCCTCCCTCAAAACTATATTCTTTTGCACAACCCGATTGAAAGATCCAAGGTAATGCAAGAGTTACAATAATGATAAATAGTTCTTTGATACGCATAATGATGGATAATCATTATGAAAGTTAGTTAATAAAAAGTATATGAAATATGTATTGCAGAAGATAAGTGAAGAGTTCAATGCACAAAAACAAAACGAGAGTCAAGTGCAACCAACAAACAACAACTTGGAGATAAGAAAATAAAATCTATATTTTATTCCTTAACAGGTCTGGTATATACAAAACCTGGCCGGGAGAATTTGAGGAGTAAAACTTTTATCCTGCTTCAATCTAAACGACCAACAATAATTATTCCATTCCAAACAGATAACAGAAACTTACTATCAACAACAACGGGATTAACCTTAGTACTAAAAAAACGGGGCTGGTATAAAATAAGCCCCGTGTAAAAAATTATTAAGAAATTATCTTCCTGCTTTTCCTAATTGATATAAAGCAGTGATCTCAGCACTGGTTAAAACCTTATTATAAACTCTAATCTCATCTATTTTACCAGTGAAAGCAGTTGTCCAGGCATCTGCAGAAACCGTTTTACCAGGTATATTATTATACCAGCCTCCAATGATTATTTCATGGGGAGTATAAACAAAGGAATTAGTACCCCTGTTTTCAAACAATACATTATTAACCTGTGCACTGTCAGCAAAAATTCTGAATACACTCTGTGATCCTGTACCACCTGTAGGATTATAAGTAGTTACAACATGCACCCATTGACTTGTACCAGCTTTCTTTACTACTTTATAATCTGTGCCGGCTATTCCATAATTGTTTACAGCATCCTGTAATCCACCGGCATCACTATAGAGGGATTTTAAAAACATAGTATCCGATATTGGTAAATATGCCCCCGCTTCAAATGTCAAATTAATATTACCGAATAATTGACCAGGCCTTGCCATTTGAAAATACTGGTAAGGATGATTATTAAGAGGAGGATTACCGCCGGCAAGAAAATTATTCGATGCCTGTATCCAGCTACTTACAGAAAAAGGCTGGTTAGATGGTAAGGCACCACCTACTGCACTTGCAAAATAAATATAACCATTTGCAAAAACTCCACCCTGTCCTTTCACACCGGTTGAATAAGTTACTCCTGTACTGGATGTAGGTGCTGCACCAGATTTAGATTCATTTCCATTACCCTCAAAAGACCAATAAGATTTCAGGTTAGCGGAGGCAACTTCATCAGAGTTATTATACCCTGCGATAGTTGGAAGCGGAACATCTTTGTCTTTTTTGCATGCTGATAATACAGCTACTAATACTACCGTAAACGCCAGTATATTTTTTGTTATTTTTTTCATTTTTTTTGTTTTTTAAATCTGTAATTAAAATATTTATTTGTTTAGTATCCGGGGTTTTGTGTAATCCTGTTGTCACTTAAATTTATCTGGTGCTGTGGTATCGGGAATAAATTATGTTTAGGTGATACAAATGGTTTGCCTGCTGCCTGCATCACTACTGCAGCCCTGCCGGTCCGTAATAAATCAAACATGCGATCATGTTCAAATGCCATTTCCACTCTTCGTTCTTTATAAATAGTATTTCTCATTGCAGTCTGGCTAATAGCATTAACTGGTAAAAGACCTGCCCGAACTCTTAGTTGATTCAAGGCCGTTTTTGCTGCAGTAGTATCGTTCAGTTCATTTTCGACTTCCGCTTTTATAAGAAGAATTTCACCATAACGGAATATCCGAAGGTTCTTATTTGTATTTACATCATCTCCATTAAAAGATTCGTTTGTTTTACTTACATAAGATTTGTAATTATAAAACGGGCTGGGTGCACCATTATTTACAAAAAAACCATCCCAGAGTGTCTGGCCTCTTTGCATAATGGTTGCTCCTTTTCTTGAATCACCAGATTCGTAAGCATCAAATAAATTTTGAGATGGTGTATTAAACCCCCAGCCCAATCCACCCGGGCCACGGGGAGCCTGCACCAAAAAATATCCATCAATTCCTTTATTGGGAGTGGTGCCTATTGCATTTACTTCCCATATGGATTCAGTCGAAAATTCACCGGATTCTCTCCAGATGATTGCATAGTTTGGTAATAAAGAATACTGCGTTCCTGAAATAATAGCATCACATATTGCTTTTGACTGACCCCATTTTTTTTGGTATAACAATACTTTGGAAAATAAAGCCTGTGCCGCTCCTTTTGAAGCTCTCCCACGTTCAGTGCTATTTATTGTTACAGGAAGTTTTGTTACAGCATCATTAAGATCCTGCTCTATGAAAGCATAAATCTCTGCAGTGCTTGCACGAACACTCGATGCCAGGATACCTGTTTGCGATTCCAGTACATGATCTATTTTAGGTACCCCACCAAATATTCTTACCAGGTTCCAGTAGAAATAAGCTCTTAATAATTTTGCTTCACCCGTGTACCTGTCCTTATCAGCAGGAGGAAGCGTCATACCCGGTAAAAGTTTTAATGCATAGGTAGCCCTGCCAATACCTTCAAAATTTCCTATCCATACTTCATCAAAAGATATACTGGTGGCATCAAAGGTCCAGTTGTCAAGAAGGTTTTTATCAGTGCCAAAATCGCCGGGGTCACTTCCTTTATCTGCATCATCTGAAGCAATACTGGAGATTCCTATCCAGGAAAATGTATGCACATTCCAGTCATACAGTTTTGAATATACCGCTGCAATAAGGCGCTGGGCACCATCCTGCGGATTATTAATCAGATCATTTATGGTAACCGTTCTGGGTGCTTCTGTTAAAAAAGATTTTTTGCATGATGCGTAAAAAGTCATGCTGATGATCAGAACGAAAAGCAATTTTTTATTTGACTGGCGCATACACTCTTTATTAATTTATTTAAACTGCACATTTACTCCCACCATATAACTTGCTGAAACCGGGTAAATATTTAATTCAATTCCTGAAGCAGTAGGTGAACCCGGTAACTCTGGTGTAAACCCCGTATACTTTGTATACATAAATGGATTCTGTGCATTCACATACACTCTCAGATTTTGAAAAGCTGAGTTTTCACTTTTTAAATTAAAAGTGTACCCTGCTGTTATATTATTAATCCTGATAAATGATCCGGATTCAACAAAATAATCGGAGACTGTAGCAGTACCATTAAATGCCCTTGGGATATCATTGATGCCAGAACCGGGTTGCCACCTGTTTTTAGCTACATCATACTCCAGGTTATAATTACCTCCGTACCGGACTCCTTTTTTTGCATTATAAACCTTATTGCCTGCATTACCGAAAATGTCTAAACCAAAATCATATTGTTTACTATTTACAGTAGCATTTACTCCATAATATATTTTAGGCTGATAAGAACCTGCATAGTATTTATCATACTCATCTATTATTCCATCAGGACTCCCGGTGGGGCCACTTAAGTCAACCAGCCTGAAATCACCTGCCACTGCATTTGCCAAATGCGGAGCAGCAGCTACTTCAGCATTTGTTTGAAAAATTCCATTGGTTTTATATACCCAAAACGATCCGATTGGCTGCCCAACTGTTGTAATAGTAGCTGTTCTTCCATTGGCAAGACTGCCATCAAAAATGGCTTGGCCAATACCAATACTCTGCACACTGTTCTTATTATAAGTGATATTTCCTTTTATTGAATAACGTGTATTTGTATTAATAACATTATTCCATCCAAGTGAAAGTTCTATTCCCTGGTTCAACACGTCTGCGACGTTTGTTACCAGTTCGCTGCCAAAGCCAATACTTGGAAGCGGAATCCTGTATAATGCTTTTGCAGCTGTCTTATGATAATAATCTATCTCAGCAGTAAATTTTCTATTCAAGGCAGAAATCTCCAGGCCGATATCAAATTCTTTTACCACTTCCCATTGCAGATTGGGATCTACTATTGTTGTAACTGTAGCGCCATTGATCCTGTTCGTTCCAAAATAAGCGTAAGCAAACTCTGAAGGTTTTAAATCAAATGCGCCGGAAGGCACTACATCATTACCTACCAATCCATAGCTTGTTCTCAGTTTTAGAAAATCAATTGTTTCCTGATTCTCCATAAATTTTTCTTTGGATATGATCCAGCCTAATCCAATGGATGGAAAATTTCCCCAACGCTGTGAAGAAGGAAAATTGCTGTTACCATCTCTTCTGATAGTTGCATTCAATAAAAATTTATCCATAAAAGCATAGTTTGCTCTTAAGAAAATGGACTCTCTTTTATAATAGTTGCCTATAGGTGTTCGTATATTTTGCTGCCCGCCGGCTGTGTCTTTAAAATTTAAAACCCATTGCGTTTTATCATCTGCTATGTTACCATTGGCGATGGATGCATTATTGCTCCAGCCATTTCTTCTTTCCGCTGTATGCCCGGCGGTGAGTTTCAGGTTATGTGCATCACCAAACTCTTTTTCATACGTAAAAAAATTATCCCATGTCCAGTGATAAATACTGTCCTTATTAAAGTTCAAATCGCTTTTTTCATTTTTTTGTCC
>CAZOOT010000178.1:0-5128 GCA_964581455.1 uncultured Chitinophaga sp.
CCCAGATAGTAAGATGTTTTTTCAATTAGCTCACGGCCATATTTCGCCAGTGTGTCTTTTTCAGGAATCTGGTATTTGTTCCAGCCTCTCCAAAGATGTTCTTCTGTTTTGGCAACAGAACTTTTTTCTTCCTGGTTATTACAAGAATAGGAGATTAAACTAATAACAGGTAAAACAAAAAATAATTTATATAAACCTGAATTGTTCATTACTTTTTTTATTAATTAATGCGGAAGTTTTTCTCTAAAGTATCCATACAACCAGGTACCGGCAATTGCACTTAATAAAGTTACGATTATCACCAATGCCCCAGTTCCTATTTGTGCAAATAATGGACCCGGACAAGCACCCGTCAAAGCCCAGCCAAATCCAAAAAGTAAACCTCCATAGATCTGTCCTTTATTAAATTTCTTCGGATCTATTCTTACAGTTTCTTTTTCAATAGTTTTAATATTGAATTTTTTTATCAGCCATACACTGATTATACCAATAACAACTGCAGAACCAATGACCCCATACATGTGAAAGCTTTGGAAGCGAAACATTTCCTGGATACGAAACCAGGAAATAACTTCTGATTTAACCAATAAGATTCCAAACAGGATTCCTGCAATAATGTATTTATAGTTTGTCCAAAGGGGTTTATCTAATTCAGAATGATTAACGCAAATAGCATTTTGGGAACGAACTTCAAAATCAGTATCAGGAATAGTTTTTATTGTTTCAATTGTTGTGTTCATTTGTCAAAATTTTTCTTTGTTTTTTAAAGTTTCAGGATATAGGGTAAAATAAAATTTGCCATAATAATACCGCCTCCCATAAAACAACAGGTTGCAATCAATGAAGGCATTTGCAGGTTGCTTAATCCCATAATAGCATGTCCGCTTGTACATCCTCCTGCATAACGGGTGCCGAAGCCAACCAGTAAACCGCCAACAACCATCAGGATGATTCCTTTTGTTGTTAACAGGCTTTCCCAGTTAAAAAGATCTTTGGGTACCAGGCCTTCTGTATTTGTTACGCCATAACCCGCAAGTTCTGTTGCAAGGTTGGGTGCAATTTCAACCGGGTTAGAGTTCATTAATAAAGAGGCAGCGATAACGGCTCCTGCAACTACACCTGTTACAAAAAACAAATTCCATACTTCTTTTTTCCAGTCATATTTAAAAAATGGAATATTTGCCGGCAGGCACGCCGCACAAACATGACGTAGTGAAGAAGAAATGCCAAAAGATCTATTACCTATCAGTAATAATATTGGTACAGTAAGACCAATCAGCGGGCCTGCTACATACCAGGGCCAGGGTTGTTGAATCCAGTCAATCAAATTCATGTAATATGTTTTTTAAGATTTAAAATTAATTTTTATCTGAATTCATATGTTGTGCCTTGTAATTGTGTCAGCAAAGTATGTGGCTGATCTGTGGCTGTTGCTCTTTTTTCCAGTTTGGGTGAAACCGGTGAATGAACGGCAAGATATTCTTCGATCACATCATGCATCAGTATTCCCAACAACGCTGGCTTTTTTACTTTTTCTACTCTGCAAAGTATATCATTTGGATCACCTTCTCTTTCACAGGCCACTATGCTGTATTCTTTTTTCAAATCAATTGGCTGACCTTTTATTTTTACCCAGTTTAGTCTTTTATTTATTTCGTTGCCAATTGTAAAATTCACTTCCATTCCGGCAAAACGAACAAACCATCCGCCAAATCTTTTGGAAGGGTTTTTTGCAAAAGCATTTTCTAATTCTTTTTCCAGCCAGTCCCAGATTTGTTTTCCTGTAATAATACCTTTCTTTGCTTCACTATCTACAGGCAGCATATTCCACAAAAATTCTTTGGTAATATTTGCTTTTCCAACTGAAGGATCCACGGCCAACGGTTGGCAAAACCTGAACCCATTACTTAAAGCAATATCGGGTTTGAATTTCCATTGAATGGCATCAGTGATGAGGTTGTCCATTGGGGTTTCCATAACAAAATAACGTACCAAAGGAGTGGTAGTACTACCGATAACTTTAGATAATGTATTTTGAAAAGGAGCTTGTGCTTTTTCAATTTGTGCCAGTAATTTTTCATCTGCCGGATATTTTTCTGGGTCTACATCCAGCAACTGATAATTATAGTTTTTCATTTTTCCATTTTCCACTTCAATATCCAGTTTGCCCATAAATGAACCAAAGGCGCCGCATTCCACTACTTTGCAATATTTTCCCTGAATTGGTTCTCTTACTCTTTCATGTGTATCAGCGCCCAGAATAAAATCTGCGCCTTCAATCAATGGGTTATCAGCTAATCCGATTTGCTGTGCCAAACCCATATGCGTGACAACAAAAATGATTCCGCAGCCTTCCAGTTCCTTCAACAGCTTTATATATTTTGCAATATTTGTATCGGCATGTTCAAAAGAAATTCCGGCACTGTACGCAGGCGATTGACGCTTTGGAATCAGGTGGTCTGTATAACCAATAAAACCAACTTTAGTGCCTGCAATATATTTTATCCAATAGGGTGGATAGATCAATTCATTATTATCTGCATCGTCAGTATCGTGCCACATGTTAGCACAGATCTTTGCAGCATTGGCATGCCCCATATCATAGAGCATTTTCTTTTTCTTATAAACCACTTCCCAATTACCCGGCAGAATGAGATCATAATTAAAATCGTTGAGCAAAGGAATCAATGCTTCGCCTTCGGTTAAAGAAGCCAGGCCACTGCCATGAAAATAATCGCCACCGTCAATTAAAATGGTATTGGCAGGATGCTGATCCCTGAAATGATTGATCATGGTTTTTAAAACAGCAAGTCCGCCTCTTTTTTTATATACGGCTTTACCGTTTTCCCAGAAAAATTCATCGTGTGTATGTAATTGAGCATGTATGTCGCATGTATATAAAATTGTAAAGCTGTTGGATAAAGCAGGAGAGTTGCTGGAATTTTTATATTTTTCCGAAGTAGTCATTGCAGATGCGACCCCTACCAGCGAAGTACCGATTCCTGCTAATGTAGTTTTTTTTAAAAATTCCCTTCTCGAATTATTTTGTTCGTTTTCGTTAAATGGCATCGTTTCAATTTATTGATCAAATACTTTCAATGAAACTATTACAGCATTTATAGAAAACCTGAATAGTTACAATAGAATTCAAAAGGATAGGTTTTGAAACACTATTTCTTTGGGGTTTCTTTTTTCCCTTCCCAGGCAGTAATCCCTCCTGAAAGATGGAGGACGTCTTTAAAGCCCATATTTTTCATCATTAATAAAGCTTTGCCACTGCGGCGGCCACTCTTGCAATAGAGATAGTATTTTTTGTCTTTATCCAAAGGCTGGACGGCTTTCACAAAATTCAAACTGTCCATCACATTATAATTGATCGCTTTTGGAATAAAGCTTTCATTGTATTCTTCTGTTGTTCTTACATCAAGTACAACTGCATTCTTCTTATTTATTTTTCTTTCAAATTTTTTAGAAGAAATAGCTGTGCCAGAAGTGTCCTGTGCTGAAATAGAAAAGGATGATAACAAAGCAAAAAGAACCAGAACTGTCAGGATTTTTATTTTCATAATTATTTATTTAGATAGGCAGAATACATCCAGATTAATTTTTCCTGTTCACGAATATAGTCGCTCATCAGCGCATTGGTGCCCTCATCATCTGTTTCTGAAGAAAGTTGAAGAATATGTCTTTGTTTTTTAATCAGGATCCTGAGAGCTTCAATAATTTGTGCAACTGCCATTTCTCCATCGGAGATTTTTTTACTTTCTTTTATTTCTGATGATTCGTTATAGGATGAATACCTGTGTTCGGGATGAAAACCAAGCGTCAGCACCCGTTCAGCAATGTCATCAATTTTAATAAGTAAATCGTTATATAATTCCTGGAACTTCAGATGTAATTCAAAAAAATTAGCTCCTTTAATGTTCCAATGATATCCTCTGGTGTTCTGGTAAAAAACAGAGTAATTGGCCTGCAAGTCATTAAGTAGCTGAGCCAGGCTTTCTGTTTTGGTTTTTTCCAAACCAATTTTATTTAAAGTTGCCATAGTCAATTCAATTTATTTAATAGTTGTCGGGCAGACATAATCTGTAGTCTTGATCTTTCCGCTTTCTTTGATAGTTTTAAAACCTCCTTTCACATCAATCAGATTATCATATCCCCTTGCCCTGAGAATAGACGTAAAGATCATGCTGCGATACCCTCCGGCACAATGCACATAGTAGGGTTTGTTTTTATCAATATGAGCCATTGCATCATTTACAAAATCAAGTGGTGTATTTTCAGCACCTTCTATATGCTCACTTTGAAATTCTGTTTCCTTTCTTACATCCAGTATGCTAACTTTTTCTTTGACCATAATGTTTGCAAGTTCATCTGCATCAATAGATGTGATATGATCTACTTCTTTACCTGAATTTTTCCAGGCTTCAAACCCACCCTGTAAGAATCCTATGCTGTGATCATAACCCACACGGCTTAATCTTGTAATAACTTCTTCTTCCCTTCCCGGTTCACAAACGATCAGGATCTCTTGTTTGATATCGGGTATCATAGCACCTACCCATGGAGCAAAAGAACCATCAACGCCAATATTAATGGAGTTGGGCACAAATCCTTTTGCAAATATTTGCGGATCCCTTGTGTCTAATATTAAAGCTCCTGTTTCATTGGCAGCAGTTTCAAATGCTTCAGGGCTCATCGCATGCTGACCTCTTTGCAAAACTTCGTCAATACTTTCATATCCCTGCTTGTTCAGCATTACATTCAATGGAAAATAGGAGGGAGGTGGCAACAAGCCCGCTGTTACTTCTTTTATAAATTCATCACGGGTCATATTGGCACGCAATGCATAGTTTGTTTCTTTTTGATGACCCAGTGTATCAGTTGTTTCCTTACTCATGTTTTTACCACAGGCACTTCCGGCACCATGTGCAGGATAAACGATCAGGTCATCTGCCAGTGGTATAATTTTTTTTCTTAAAGAATCAAATAATGTTCCGGCAAGATCTTCCTTTGTCAGGTGTGATGCTTTTTGTGCCAGGTCCGGACGCCCCACATCACCTATAAACAATGTATCACCAGTGAAGATGGCAACATCTTTTCCTTTTTCATCTCTTAATAAATATGT
>CAZOOT010000179.1:0-5118 GCA_964581455.1 uncultured Chitinophaga sp.
AAGCTGAAAAAAATAAGAAACGGATTGCACAGTCAAAATGAACATGCAATCCGTTTCTTATTTTTTTGTTATCTATCTTAATTTCGAAATATCATCCAGTACATATACCCCTCTTCCATAAGTTCCGATCACCAGTTTTTTATCCCTGGGGTGAATAAACATATCATTCACAGAAACTGAAGCTGGAATATTTCCATTGATCGCAATCCAGGTTTTTCCCATATCCTTACTGATATAAACGCCAAAATCGGTTCCGCAATACAACACATTGGGCTTTTCAGGGTCTTCAATGATTGCATTGACCGGTGAAGAAGGAAGATTGCCAGTAATAGATTTCCAGGTGCTGCCATAATCTTCGGATACAAAAAGATATGCAGAGTGATTATCCTGTCGGCGATCATTCAAAGCGATATACACTCTTGAAGCTTTAAATTTTGACGGACTGATCTTAATTACATTTTTATTTAAAGGCAACCCCTTTGTTATTTCTTTCCAATTAATACCATCATCCAATGTTAACCAGATACGCCCATCATCGGTGCCTGTATAAATAATACCCGGCTTATCCCCTTCTGCAATGGAAGTTATTGCCTGATGATAGATCAGGTATGGATAATTTCCCATTCTCGATTTGTCATTATAAGTAAGATCATTACTGATCCGGCTCCATGTTTCACCAGCATCTGCTGATTTATACAAATGTTGCAGGCCATGATAAATTACTTTGTTATTAAATTTTGACATCAGGGTTCCGGCAAGCCATTCACCACGAAGTGAATCAATTCGTCCAACATCAAAAACTGTCATTCTTTTAACTCCTTCCCGTCTTCCCATACTCATATCAGTTTTCATCAGTCGTCCATAATAAGTAGAAGAGTAAACAATATTTGAATTAAATGGATCTATCTGTATTTGTGTTCCCTCTCCGCCAGGTGCCATTCGCCAGGGACGTAGCGCAGTATCTGCTGGTTTCCCGAATGTATTGCTGATATTCCCACTCATGGTACCTTCATCCTGAACAGAACCAAAAACATTGAAGGGTTTTTCCATATCATAGGCAAGTGTATAAAATTGGGTGGTGGGAATTTTATCAAAAAAATTCTTCCATTTCACTCCACCATTATAAGTAACGATTACGCCTCCATCGTTGCCAACAACAATGCGATCCGGATTTTCTTCGTCAAACCACATGGCATGATTATCGCCATGTGTCCAATCCCCGGTTGTATCAGTGGGGTTCCAGATCTTCCAGGTTTTTCCACCATCGCGGCTAATACCCTTTGAAACACCGAATGCATAGACTTCGTTTTCATCTTTAGGATCTACACGAATCTGTCCGAAAACCCAACCATAGGTACCAGAGAACGGAGTAAAAAAATCATGAATCTCTGCCTGTTTCTCCCAGCTTTCACCTTTATTGTTGCTGCGGTAAATAGAGCCGCCTATAACAACCTTCTGAACTCTTCGTTCGTAACTATCGGTTTCTCCTTCTTTAGGATCTCGTTTTTTATTATGATCATCTACAAACGCATATAATACATTGGGATTGGATTTTGCAACTGCAATTCCTATCCTTCCGGTGTTCTTTGTATCGGGTAAACCATTTACAATTTTCTTCCAGGTTTTTCCACCATCAGTTGTTTTATAAATATAATCGCCATCTTCCGGAGTGGGATCGCTCCAGCGAAGCCGGATACGATTCCACATGGAAGCATACAAAGTATTCGGATCGGAAGGATCCATTACCAGATCTATACAACCACTTTTATCATTTTCAAATAAAATTTTCTTCCAGGTCTTGCCGCCATCAGTTGTTTGAAATACACCACGGTCTTTATTGTATGTCCATTCATTCCCGCTGGCTGCAACAAAAACGATGTCCGGATTTTTTGGATGAACAATTACTCTTGCAATGGTGCCTGTATTTTCCAGTCCAATATGTTTAAATGTTTTTCCGGCGTCTGTTGTTTTATACATTCCGATTCCCGGTAGAGATGCCCGGAAGATATTTGCTTCGCCTGTGCCAACATATAATATATTATGATTGGATGGAGCCATTGCAAAACTGCCAATAGACTGTGTGGCTTCTTTATCAAAAAGAGACTGCCAGGTATTTCCTGCATCTTCTGTTTTCCAGAAACCACCTGTGGCAAATGCAGCGTAAATAATATTTGGATTGCCGGTAATACCCAGTACATCGGTACTACGGCCGCTGCGGATATCCGGCCCGGTCAATCTCCATTCAAGGTTTTTGAAAGGCGATTGTTGCAGCATTTGTTTTTGCTTGGCAAAAGCGGCTAGTTTCTGTGCTCCGGTTGTGGGGGAACTATTTTGTGCAATCAAAGAAATTGGGAAAAATAAAAACAAGGCAAGCTTTCTCATATATTGTTTTGGTTTTTATATTGATCATTATTTGCAAGGAGTAAAAAAGATAAAATGAGATAATTGATTCTTGCTAACTACTCCTTTTCTCTTTTCTCTTTTCTTCTCTTAGCATTATTTAGTTAATTCATTATTTACTGTCCGCCAGATCCCCAACGGATTTCCATCCTTTAATTCATCCGGTAATAATGCATTGCTCCAGTTCTGAAATGCAATAGGCCGTGCAAATCTTTTTATACCATCTGCACCTACAGAAGTAAATCTTGAATCTGTTGTTGCCGGAAAAGGTCCCCCATGATGCATACTTAAGCAAACCTCCACACCTGTTGGTACTGAATTAAGAATGAATCGTCCACAAATATTTTTTACTGCTTCTGTTAATTCTTCATTGTTTTTAATATCCGCTTCTGTTGCCATTAATGTGGATGTAAGCTGTCCTTCCAGGTGCTTAGCCACTTCAATCATTTCCTTCATATCCTTACAGCGAATGATCAGTGAATATGGACCAAAAACTTCCTGGTGCAAAACTGGATTATTCAGAAAAGCCTGACCGCTGGCAGTTGCAATTGTTGGCAATCCTTCATTTTCTTTCACTTCAGTTTCCGACTCAGCCACTAAATGCACTTCTTCCTGTAACAATGCATTTCCTTTATTTTTTTTGTAGGCACTTACAATTCCCGGATGCAACATAGGAGCCGGTGCAGTTTGCTGAATTGCTTTTCCAAGATCATGTACAAAGGTTTTCAGTTCTTCACTTTCCAGTCCGACGATCAATCCCGGATTGGTGCAAAACTGTCCAACACCTAATGTAATAGAGCCTGCATACATTTTTGCTATTTCAGCAGCTGATGATTTCATTTTTTCCGGTAAAAGAAATACAGGATTTACACTTCCCATTTCTGCAAAAACCGGAATTGGTTCTTTACGCTGGTTGGCCCAATCGAATAATGCCTTGCCTCCTAAATAAGAACCAGTAAATCCAACCGCCTTTGTATGGGTATGTGTAACCAATGCCTTACCCACTTCAAAAGAAGCGCCATGCACATGAGCAAAAATTCCATCAGGCATATTACATTTCTCTGCAGCTTTTAAAATTATTTGCGCAACCATTTCACTTGTTTCGGGATGTGCCGGGTGAGCTTTTACAATTACCGGACAACCTGCAGCAAACGCACAGGCTGTATCTCCGCCTGCGGTTGAATAGGCGAAGGGAAAATTGCTTGCCCCAAAAACCACAACAGGCCCGAGTGGCACCAGCATTTTCCTGATATCTGGTTTTGCTGGTGTCTTATCCGGGATTGCTGTATCAATTCTTGCTTCAAGCCATTCTCCTTTTTCACAAGCAGTCGCATATTGTCTTAATTGAAAAACAGTTCTTCCCTTTTCTGCTTTCATCCTGGCTTCTGGCAGATTTGTTTCTCTCATTGTTGTGTGGATCAATTCATCACTACTTGCTTCCAGGTCATCAGCAATTGTCCGCATAAAATCAGCTCTTTGTCTCAAACTCACTTTACGATAAATATGAAAAGCAGTCCATGCCTGTTGCAAAATGAAATCTATCTCTGATTGTGAAGTGTCTTTGAACATTGATTATTGAATATTGATTATTAAATATTTGGTCTTGAAACAATTCCGTCTGTAATTATTTTTAAAACTCTTTTCCGCTCCTCACCTTCCAGTATCAGCCGCGGAGCTCTTACATATTCATTGCTGATGCCTACTTCAGCTGCAGCCAGTTTGATGTATTGAACAAGTTTAGGATGGATATCCAGTTCAAGTAAAGGCATGAACCAGCGATAGATCTTTGTAGCTTCTTCAATCTTTCCTGCTTTCACCAGGTTATAAATATTCACTGTCTCTTTTGGAAAAGCACAAACCAATCCGGCCACCCAGCCATCTGCACCCAAACAAAGTTCTTCCATAGCCAATGTATCTACACCGCATAATACTTTAAAGCGGTCACCAAACCTGTTCTTCATTCTCGTCAGGTTAGTCACATCACGGGAGCTTTCTTTTAAAGCAGTAATGTTTTTACATTCGACCAATTCTTCAAACATATCCGGCCGGGTATCAATTTTATAATCCGGCGGATTATTATAGATCATGATAGGCAACTCAGTTGAATTTGCCACTGCTTTAAAATAAGCGATGGTTTCCCTGTCATCTGTTTTATATCGCATGGGTGGTAAGAGCATGATACCATCGGCTCCCCATTTCCTTGCATTCTCTGCCTGCTGAATAGCAGCACTGGTAGTACTTTCTGCAATATTCAGGATCACGGGTATTTGTTCATTCAGGTATTCAACGGAAAACTCCACCAGTTCTTCTTTTTCCTTATCGGTAATTGTACTGGCCTCTCCCAACGAGCCGCCGATAATAATTCCGTGGATGCCGGCCTCCACCTGTACAGCCAGGTTCTTTTCAAACATATCCAGGTCCAGTTTATCCTCTTTGGTAAACGGAGTTAATAAAGCCGGGAAAACGCCTTTCCAGTTCACCTCTGAGCCTGCCGAAGAGTCAAAAGCCATAAGTTTTGATTTTTTGTTGGGGCTAAAGATAGGAAAAGGAAGAAAGAACTAAGCCAGTTTGCCAAATCGGATTGTACTAATAGATATACAAAATATATAACACTAAAATATTTATAATCAATCATAAAAAATTTTAAGACTTGCATCTTATAGCATAAATTAGAGTGATGGACAGAAATGGCCGCATAGCACATCACTAATTTCTTGC
>CAZOOT010000180.1:0-5104 GCA_964581455.1 uncultured Chitinophaga sp.
CCCTTGGTAAAGTCCCATGCCAGTTCTGCATCAATATCTGCATCTTCTGTTGAAATGCTGCGATCTGGTAAAGAATTCTGATGATGCCATTGCAGAGGGTAATAAGGATCGTTTGGAATCTCGCCGTGAAATTTTTTCAAATGAATAAAATTGAGCTGGGCAAATTTAATAACAGGATCTTCTTTTAATTGCTGGGAAATTTTTAAAGCATGAGTTGGAGAAAGATCAGTTACTGCTACAGTAAATTGAAGGGGGACAAATGGGTTCCTTCTTCTTATTGCCAAATGTTTCTTCTCCAGGACCTGGTCTATTTGCGTTTTGGTTACACCCGGATTAAATTCAACGATTATTTCGTCAGTAAGAATTAAAGGTTTATTTGTTTTTTTTACCCTAACCAGGTAACCAGCATGGGATACAATGTCAGCAAACTTGTTTTTTATTATTTGTGCACTTTTTTCTTTGGATCTCAGATTTTTTTTACTAACAGGGTCTTTGATCAGTTTAATATGATCATATTCTACACTGTCATCTATGAGGTTTCCAAATGAAAAATAATTTTGTTTTTCAAAATTTGATTCAACCAGCTTTTGCGATTTAATAATGGAGAATGTGGAATCTGATGAATGATAATTGATTGAATCTTTTAATAAAAATCCAAGTGTATCCGGGGAAATGGTAATCTCTACTTTTAAATCTCCGACATAATAAAACAGATCGCTGTTTTTATTTTTACAGGATGCAATAAAGATGGCCAGTACACAAAAAACGAATTTGTGCCGGTAAAGCGATTGATAAGATGGCAAAAGCCGCTTCATAAAAAAGTTAATCAGTCAATCCGTTCTTAACTGCAAACATGACAATGCCTGCAGTATTTCTAACACCAATCTTTTCAATTAAACGTTGACGAATTCCTTCTACGGACCGGGGACTTAAGAAAATCTGCTTTGCTATTTCTGCTGCAGTCTTTTCCTCACAAATGAGTTTCAAAACTTCTAATTCTCTTTCAGTCAGATCTATGTTTTCGTTAAAAGACGGTTTGATATTGTTTTTAAGTACCAGCTTTTTCAATAAAGCTTTATTGACGAGGTCATTGAAATAATATCCATTTTCACAAACAGCATAAATAGCTTTTCTGATCTCTTCCGGTTCTGCATTTTTTAGCAAATATCCATTAGCCCCGATTTCCATCAGGTGAATAATGAATTTATCATCTTCGTACATGGATACTACCAGCACTTTTATATCAGTAAATTTTTTCCGGATGATCTGTGTGGCTTCCATGCCATCCATAACAGGCATTTTCAAATCCATGATGATAATATCCGGTTGCTTATTTTCCAAACCAGCTATCAGATCCTCACCATTTTCTGCTTCAAAAATTACCTGTAAGTTGTCATCCTGGCCAAGGCTTACTTTAAGACCTTCCCTGAAAATTTTATAGTCATCCGCAATGGCAATTTTTATCTTTTTCATTTTTCAGGATTTACGGGTATAGTTAATGTGATCCGGTTATCAGGTAAATTATTTTCAAAAAAGATTTTTCCTTTTAATAGTATGATCCGGTTCTGAATATTCTTAAGCCCTAATCCCTCAGGCCTGTATCGCAGTTCTTCAAATTCTTTTTGATTCAGTCCTGACCCATTGAATTGTAAATTTAATTCCAATTGATCGTTTTTCAATTGAGAAGTAACATGGATATAATCAGCTTTGGCATGTTTTAATATATTATTGATCAGTTCCTGGAATATCCTGTAAATTCCAAGGTCTTTTTCGGGATTTTGTATCAGGTAATTTTTAGCAAGATTGGTTTCTACTTTTACCAGAGTTCCCTGAACCGTTTTTTTTAGAAAATTATTAATGGCTTCATCCAGTCCAAATTCTTTTAATAGGGTGGAATGGAGATTATGTGAAATTGTTCTGACTTTTTGAATGCCATCATCCAGTAATTCTTTTGACTTTTCATGCAGGCTTTTCCCTTTTTGATCCAGCATACCTGCATTGATATTGGAAAAATGAAGCCGAACAGAAGAAAGGATGGCGCCTACTTCGTCATGCAAGGTCTCTGCTATCCGGTGTCTTTCATTTTCTTCACTTCGGATAGCAGCTTCTATCAATTGGTTCTGTTGTTGTTCTTTCAACTTTCCCATTTCCTGCTCAAGTGTCCATTTTCTGCGTTGGTTAATAAAAGTGATCACAAGAAAGCTTACCACCAGCAGCAGAATTCCAGCCAGGCCAGCAGTGAATATAAATGGGATATCAATTCCGGTCTGATTCATAATAAAATGCAATTGAAATACTAACACAAAGTATCATAAATAATACATTATGGATGTCCCATAAACTAACGGAATATTCTTTATAATGATTCATCAGGTAATTATAAAACAAAAAAATAAAAAAACTTACTGAAGTATATATTGTTAACCCTCCTATAACCCAATAGCAATTATGGGAAATAATGGAATGAAGCTGATCTTCTTTGATCAGGGTATAGGTAAACCATAAACAATAGATCAACAGGAAACCTGCTTCCATGGCCATCAAATAACTGCTGATAACCAGAAATGAATTAAAAAAACTAAAATAAATTAATGAGGAAATAAGAAAAATAGCCGGAAGGAGCCTGGTTATTTTTTTAAAATGATCACCTAAGGTTGAGAAAAACCAGGAAAATAAAAAGAGCCTGTTAACAGATTGCAGGTTATATAAAATATTATTGTTCCATCGGTCACCGGGCCTTGAATCAAACCAGTTGTTTTTATTTACATACCACATAAAATCGATAACAATATTTAAAACTAATGCAATGAACAGATAAATTATTACCGGCTTCACCCAGTCCTTCTTTGGCTTATATTTAAATAATATGGCCAGAGGAAGGAACAATGCCCATACCTCTGACCAATCAAAAATAGATCTGAATACGTTTAACAACATAGTTCTGTTAATAGTTTGCAGGGGGTGAAGGATGTGTATCAGCCGGTGCAGCACCACAGTTTTCTACAAACTCTCCCGCTGCATTTCTGAATTTTACACAAATATTAAACTTAATATTTTGTACATAGGCAGTTACTCCAGGTGAGGGATTATATGCGGTTTGATAAACTACCGGAGTAAATGTTAAAGAATAAAAATCTGCAGCATGCCCGGAGCCAGCAATTAATTGATTAAGACCATCGGGCCCTAAAAATTTTGCAAACTGGTCGCCCAAAGAAACTGTATCCGGTAAATTGATGGCAACAGCCTGTATGGTTTGCAGGTGCTTTAAAACAGGAGGTTGAAAATCCCGTCCCGGTTTGGTTGCATAAGCTACCAATGTAATTTTATTGGTTGCATTTCTTTCATAAACAAATTGAAAAGTTAATCCATTGGGAGGAGGGTTATTTGCTCTTAATGCATCATAATCCGCTTTCAGCAACTCCAGCTTATATAATTCCGAGATATTAACCGGAGGGCAGGGGTGATCTTCCCCAACAACCGGACTGGGTACAGGTTCTGTTTTCTTTTCTTTTTCCTTACAGGTTGATAAGCTGATTGATGTTATTAATAATAACAGGAACCAGGCAAAAATTTGTGAAGCAGGTTTTGACAAAAAAAGTTTCATAATATTAATTTTTACATTTAAAAAATTCAATGCTCTCAAAGGGAGGGGATTGAAATAATTTATTGGCCAGCATCGGCGGGTGGAGATGGGTGGCTATCTGAAATTGCTAATATTGAAGCTTTTGCAGTACCCATTATTTCTTTATCATTTATATCATAAGCTTTCACCTGGAAACAAAGGTGGGTTTTATGGTCCACCATATCTATTTTTTTAGGGGTGAGAATTAAATAATGAAAATTGTATTTAGGATTAGCTGCAGAAATGACCAGGTTTTCGGTAATAATTTCATTGTGGCCAAGCACTAACATTTGAACTTTATTTAAAGTTGAAGTGGTATTTAAGACTTCTGGTTCAATAGGATCAGTTATACCTCTTCCATAATGACCGTGATTACTAGCAGGGTAGATGAGCAAGTTCATTGTACCCATTGCATCTACCAAGTTATTGATTGTATATAAAATCAAAAACTTGCTGGGTGTATATTTACTTCCACCACCATGTACGACTGCGGGAAGTTGGGCTGCTAAGACTTTGTAAGTTGGCATTGTAATTTCCATAAATCATGTTTTTTAATAGTTAAATAATCCGGAAGGGAGTCTTCTATACAGGTGGGAAAAGTCATACTAAATGTATTTATTTAAAATCAAATTTCAATCAGGGACGCCTGAATAACCAGCGTATAACTACGCATTTTAAATAAAAGGAGTTTCTACGCAAGAGGTCTTCAGTTTTTACCATACTAATACGTTGTTGTTTTAGTACGCCTTAATACGTCTTTAATCTCCGCTTTGAACGTACATCCTCCCAATGTTTTTTTTCAGTAGATCCTACCTTGTTTTCGGGCTTTGCTTAGGGCAAAATTTGGGGTATAAAAACAAACAACATGAAACCTCAAAAAGCCCTTCAGACTTGCCTTACAACCTTCATGGTTGGTTTATTTATCCTGGCGCCTTTAAACTCCAGTGAAATGGTAACTAAAAGTCAAAGCCAATCCTTTAGCACCCATCTTTTGGTTGATGCTCAAGGGTCTTCTAAAGAAACAGACCATACTGATCTTAATTCCCAGGAAGCAAATAGGAGAAGCCAGAACCAGGCTAAAGCAGATAAAATGGAAAAAGCGGGTAATGAAAAGAAACATGCTGAAGAAGATAAACACAGTAATCATGTTTATACTTATGATTGGATAAAAAGCAGAAAAAAGATCCTTGTTAATATTCTGCGCCAGTTCACTAAGATTTTCGTGGCTGTAAGCTATATTGCCATATTACTTTGCGGATACATGAGTTTACTGCATTAAACAAATTGAATGAATCTGTTCATTAATATAAATGGGAAAATTGTTGCGAATAACCAGCCGGTATTGCTGGCTGACAACCATAGTTATCGTTACGCAGACGGGCTTTTTGAAACGATGAAAATAGAAGATGGACAGATAAAACTGGAACAATATCATTTTGAAAGATTGTTTCATGGGTTTAAAGTTTTAGAATTTGAATTACC
>CAZOOT010000181.1:0-5000 GCA_964581455.1 uncultured Chitinophaga sp.
GTTTATTTCGCCGGATTTTATATAATGTGCAAGATGCCCTTCAATAGTTTGTATAGTTAACTTTCTTTCTTTTGCAATTTCTTCAAACATTTTCCCTTCTTTATAAAGCCTGAATGATTCAGCCTTTGTATCTTTTTTTGGGTTTTTTTCTCCAGGCTCTTTTCTTTCTCGTTTTGGCGCTTTTTCATGAATCAAAGATGAAAGATGGTTTGCTGAGCTGTATTCAATTATAATATCTAAAAACTGCTGACCATATTGCTTAATTTTTGCATCACCAAAACCGCTTATCCTTCTCAACTCTGTTAAGGTTTGAGGTAAATACCTGGCCATCTCGTTCAGTGTAACAGATCCTGCAACTATATAAATTGGCAGATCCCTTTTTGAACAAATACTATCCCTCAACTCTCTTAACTGCTGATACAATAAAGGATTAGGGCTTTCAACCTTTTGTTTAGTGGAGCCGGCATAGGCATTCACATTAAAAAATGGTAAAACGAATTTTTTCTTTCGTTGATGGTAAGATTCTATATCAAAATTTTCTTCAAGTCCGGATAACATAAATCCTTTTTTGGTAAATGCAGAAAACAGCTCTCTGATATTCTCGTTGAACTCTTTAGCATGAATCCGGCTATCAGTTATAGCAGGGGACTTATGAAGAAGTTCTATAATTTTATTTTGTTCATCCAAAAAGTAAAGTGCTCCGGCTTTTATTCTTTTTTGTAATTGGTCATTTGATTGAGCCGGGTCTTCCTGTTGAAACAAATTATTTAATTGTATTTGAAATTTCTCAGAAGTCGTTTGCAGCAGATTGGTTTTAATAAATAATTCATGTGCCCAGTTAAAAGATTCATTATTAAACGAAGCTTTATGTTCTTCTAAAAACGACTGAAGTTCTTTTAGCGTTTCAATTTCTCCGCTATAATCAAATAATGAAAGCAGGATATTAAGTTGATAATTTTTTCTTGATCGCTTTAATACATCTTCAAGTAAAAATGACGAGGATTTGTTTTGCGAAAACTGCACAATTCTGGGATCGGTAAACAGTCCATTGGATTTTATCTTGCTTTTAAGAACAATTCCATTCAATGTAGTGCAACGGCTTAAAGCGACATAAACCTGGCCTGGCGCAAAAGCATTTCCCGCATCAATAATAGCTTTTTCAAAAGTGAGTCCCTGGCTTTTGTGAATGGTAATAGCCCAGGCCAAACGCAAAGGGTATTGTTCAAATGAACCCAATACCTCTTCTTCCATCTGCCTTGTATTTTTATTTATGGAATACCTGATATTTTCCCACTTCTCTTTTTTTACTTCAATGATATCCGGCTCATCATTATACTGAACGACTATTTTTTCTTTATCCAACTCAACCACAACAGCAGTTTTTCCATTAAAATATCTTTTAAATTTCTCCGGATCGTTTTTAATAAACATAACCTGTGCTCCGGGTTTCAATTGCAGATACTGATCGGCAGGGTAAGCGTTTTCCGGGAAATCATCTTTGATATCTGCTTCATAAGCGAAAAGTGTATTATCAAGATTATTTAATTCAAAGGAATTAATTTCTCTTGCTTTTTCATTATGTGTCGTAAGGATAATAAATCCATCCTGTTTGGTTCTGCGAAATACAGGTTGGTAAAGGCTTTCCAGTAATTCAGCCCCGCTTTCATCCAATTCATTGTTTCTTACCTGGTTCAGAAGATTAATAAATTTCTCTTCACTTTGCCGGTAAATTTTGTTGAACTCTATATATACAGGCTGATCGTCTCTTAAAACATGCGAATCAAAAAAATAAAGACTATTATAATAATCCTTAAGCAAAATCCAATCCTGGTCTTTAATAACCGGGGGCAATTGAAACATATCACCAATAAATAAAACCTGAACGCCGCCAAATTTTTCCTGGTATTTACGCCGTGTATGACGTAATACTGTGTCAACTGCATCCAACATATCTGAGCGAACCATACTTATCTCATCTATGATCAGCAGTTCCAGTTCCTGCAATACTTTTTTCTTTTCATTTGTCATTCGCAACCTGCTTATCAGGCTGCCCGGGTTTGTTGTCTGTTCCACATTTTCTCTGAAACCTGCTGTTTCCGGAATAAATGGAGACATGGGTAATTGGAAAAAGGAATGCATGGTAACCCCGCCAGCATTAATAGCTGCCACTCCGGTTGGTGCCACTACCGCCATTTGTTTATGACAATTTTCCCGTATATATTTTAGAAAAGTTGTTTTGCCTGTTCCCGCCTTACCTGTAAGAAAAATATTTTTTTCACTTTGGTTAACCAATTCAGCAGCAAGACGAAACATCTCATTTGAAGTATCATAATTCATAAAGTAAGTGCTAAACTACTAAAGCCTTTTCATGAAAAAATAAATGCCACAGATTATACATAAACACAGGATATTTTGTGTTAGTCAGGTATAATCTGTGGCAGATTGAAATTTTAGCTTTCTGCTGATTTTGTTCCCAGCATCAGCAATTCATTCACCTGTATTTCAGTGATGAATTTTTTATTGCCGTCTTTATCATTGTAGCTGCGGTTGATAAGTTTGCCTTCAATGGCCACTTCTTTTCCTTTGGTCAGGAATTTTTCAACAATCTCGGCTACTTTGCCCCAGGCCACCAGGTTGTGCCATTGTGTTTCCCTTACTTTCTCGCCTTTGGCATTGCGATAATCTTCGTTGGTGGCTACGCTGAAACGAGCCATCTTTTTTCCGCTTTCTAATGTTTTTACTTCAGGTGCATTACCGAGGTTTCCGATTAATTGCACTTTGTTTTTTAATGCGTACATGTTTTAAGTTTTGTGCCTCCGATCCGTAATGGTGTTGCGGAAGCGATTTAAAAATTTATTTATTTCATTCAACCGGCGACGTCAGCCGACTGACAACACAAAGATGATAGCGGCAAAAACCCAGAGTCGGTTTTTACCCGTTTCTTCCCGAAACTAAACGTGTAAAATCGTTTGCACACGGATATTTATCTTTATCTTAATGCCCTGAAACCTTTACTATGCCTGTATCTGAAGCCAAAACATGTCTTTCCTGCAACAAAGTTTTGAAGGGAAGAATTGACAAAAAATTTTGCGATGATTACTGTCGAAACAATTTTAATAACCAACAAAAGGCCAAAGGAAACTACAGCAGTTATGTAAGAAATATCAACAATACGTTGTTGAAAAACAGGAAAATTTTAGAAAGTATTTTACCGGAAGGAGAAGAAACGGCCAAGGCAAATAAAGACAAACTGCAGCGGCTGGGATTTCATTTTAAATACATCACACATACCTATACTACCAAATCGGGCAAAACTTATTTTTATAATTATGATTATGGTTACTTGCCGCTGGAGAATGATTGGTATTTGATAGTAAGAAAAAAAGAAGAATAAAAAACCCCAACATTGCTGTCGAGGTTTTAAGGCTGTGCTGTGGGCCCCGATTGCATCGGGGTGGCACAAGGATTTTCAGTCCTTTGCTCTACCAACTGAGCTAATTAACTAAGACCTCGCAAACTTTATCAACTCTGCAAAATTTCCTCCATCTGCTTTTTTTATTGCCTTCAAATATGCACTTCTTATTTTGTCATGTTTGTAGAGGCTGGCGGCTCCCCAACTAAAAGCCGGCTGTTTAAAAATGTTTTCAGCAATAACATCTGCCATCAAACGGCTATGTCTGCCATTACCATTCACAAAACAATGAATACTTACAATTCGATGTTTAAATCTAACCGCTGTCTCATCATCATTAAAAATCTTATGTGCAATCCAATATTTACAATCATCCAATAAAGCCCTTAGCTCGATCGGGATTTGCAGCTTATCGACACCCAGATTTTTATTTGTTTTTCTAAATTCTCCAGCCCAACGCCATACATCACTATACATTCTTCGATGTAGCTCTTTCACAAAGGCTTCATTTAAAATATTATCAGGTTTAAATTTTTTTTTCATTGTCCATAAAACAGCCTTTTCAATATTCAATTGTTCAAATTCATCAAGTTCACCACGAGTAGTTACAGTCTTAACCAACAGCCCCTCTTTTTCATCTTCATCTAATGGGGTTTGCCCATCTGTATAATCAAGATTTAATCCCATAAAATTTTTAATGATTTTCTTTTCAGTTCTTCAGCTCTTTCATCAATTGCCTTGTTCAAACGATTTTCATTATTACCCTGGTCTTCAATTACCATGCTGTTTGATGTACGCATAACAATTTTTTTTGCCAGCTCCTTTGCTTTTTTATCAATCATTGCTTCCAATGAACCATCTACGGGTACAAAGCCATATACCAATTGCATATCCAATACTCTTGCCGTTTCACGAAGTGTATTGATAGTAATGTTGCCATCTCTTTCTCTTGTTTCTATTTCCTGTGCACTTTGTTTCGTGATATTTAACCTTTTCCCCATTTGGGACAAAGACATTCCAATTGCTGATCGAATAGCTTTAATCCAACCAGTTGAGGGAACCCGGTTATCCTTTAAAGCAGCAAACTCGATCAACCTAGCGTCTAATTGCTGTAATTGTAATTTCTTGTTTGACATTAAGTAAGTTTATAACCTGACAATTAAAATACTAAAGTAAGGTTATTGCCTGACAAATAAAAGAAAAAAGTCAGGAATTAGCCTGACATTTTTTCCAAACAAAAAATCCCAACATTGCAGTCGAGGTTTTAAAGCTGTGGTGTGGGCCCCGATTGCATCGGGGCGGCACAAGGATTTTCCCATAAAAACAAAAAACCCCAACATTGCTGTCGAGGTTTTAAAGCTGTGGTGTGGGGCGGGATTGAACCGCCGACACAAGGATTTTCAGTCCTTTGCTCTACCAACTGAGCTACCGCACCATTGCATTAGCTACACTGATATGACGCACCGCACTTTTCCCTTTCGGGGCAGCAAAAATAAAGGTTCCAAGGCAAAGCTTGAAATATTATCTGTTTTATTAATTAATTCAAGTTGCTAGTTATTAAACGAGTTTATTAAAAGTAAACCCAATA
>CAZOOT010000182.1:0-4988 GCA_964581455.1 uncultured Chitinophaga sp.
ACATGTGCACCGACTTCGACCAGATACTTGGCAATTTCATAATTACTTGCATAAGAATAATTTTTACCTGATCCCGGTGTCAGATCTATGGTTTGGTTTGTAGGATCATTCAGATAATCCCAATAAATAACCACCCTTACGATATTACCAAAATCCACTGAAGATGTATTTGTGATCACCACATCATTATTACTGCACAATGCATTGGCGTTTTGTACTGTAAAATTTGCCAGCGGTATCGATCCGTTTACGGTAAATGCCTGGGAAACGGTATCCGTACAACCCTGGTTTGAAGTAACGATCAATGTACCGTTATAGCTACCGGTTAAAAAATATCTGTGCGAAGGATTCTGTAAAGTTGATGTATTAGGATTTCCTGCATTCGCATTGGGATCGCCAAAATTCCATTGCCAGGAATTAATTGTACCAACTGCAATACTGCTGGTATCCATAAATGGAGCGAAAGGATCTATCAAACAGATCTCTGGTGAAATAAATCCTGCTTTTGGCAAATTATGAATGATGACTGGTTTGGTCAATACTGTACTTGTGCAACCCTTATTTGTTTCCAGCTGCAGCTTTACATCATAGGTTCCTGCCGTTGCATATCTGTAAATAAACGGTGCCTGGTTGTAAAATACTGCAGTTGATCCATCACCATAATCCCATGTCCACTTTACAAGATTACCTGCATTGGGTACTGATATATCTGTAAACGTAAGATCTCTTGTTTCACATGCAGGAGATGATGTATTGAAATTGGCAGTTGGCAATGGGTTTACGATAACTGATTTTGTAGCGGTGGTAGAAGGACAGCCTATGGCTGAAGTGCTGTTTAATGTGACTGTATAGGTTCCCGCAGCAGCATAATTCTTCGTCGGGTTTTGTGATGTAGAATTTGTGCCATCGCCAAAATTCCATTGCCATTGTGTGATTGTACTATTAGGAGCAGTACTCAGATCAGAAAAATTAGCAATGCTACCCAAACAAACTTCCACAGGTGCATTAAAACCTGCCTGGGGTTCTGCATAAAAAGTATTTAAGATGATTGTGCTGTCATCCACACAACCGTTGTTTGAGGTCACCGTTAAAGTAACATTATACGGGCCCGTGCCGGAATATGTAGAAGAAGGATTTTGTGTATTCCCTGTTTGCCCATTGCCAAAATTCCAGAGATATGAATTGATAGAACCACTGGAAATAGTTGAATTGCTGCTGAAGTTGGCCAAACCTGATGGTAAACAAATATTCGGCTTATTAAAACTCGCAACCGGTTTTGGATGAACAGTAACTGAACCTGAAGTTCGGTTGGTACAACCTTTATCAGTTAATACAGATAATACAACATTGTAATTTCCTGCCGTGGCAGCTGTGTAATTAATTGCAGAATTATTTCCGCCAACTGCTGTTCCGTTTACTGACCAGTTATATTGCGTAATGGCCCCTGCATTTGGAATGGATGTGGATGTAAATTGAATCTGCTGGGTTTCACAAACCGGATTTGAAATTGAATGTGATACTGTAGGCAGTTGCAGCAAACGGACATTCATGGTCATAGTATCTGACCTGCAACCGGCAGCAGAGTTGATATACAATTTCACTGTATAGTTTCCAATGGCTGCGTATTGCTTATTCGGATGTTGCTGTGTGGAACTTGTACCATCGCCAAAATCCCAGAACCATTGATTCACGGTGCTGTTTGTTGCGGTGCTTTGGTCAGTAAAATTAAATGTGCCGCCAAAACAAGACTCAACACTATCTACAATAAATTTCGCTTTGGGTTGTGCAAAAACATTTGTAATTGAAATTACAGTATCATCAACACAGCCATTATTTGAAGTAGCAGTTAGTTTGACTGTATATGGCCCGCCGGTAGAATAATTATGAACAGGATTTGCTGAAGTGGAAGAATTGCCATCGCCAAAATCCCATAAATAAGTCAGCAGGCTTTGTGTACCATCGCTGATGGTTGAATTATTGGTAAAATTTGCAGTTGCAGCCGGCAAACAAATATTTCCATTTAATGCAAAACTGGCAAGAGGAATTTCTCTTACTATTATTGGTTTGCTGAGAACAAGGCTTTGACAACCGGTACTTGTTTCCACTTTTAAAGTTGCATTGTATGTGCCGGCAGCAGAATAAGTATGTACCTGGTTACTGTTATTTAAAGCAGTAATAATAGGACTACCATCACCAAAATCCCAATACCACTTGGCTAAAGTAGCTCCGCCTAATGCTACGGATGTGTCACTGAAAGTAATTGACTTCCCCCTGCAATTGGGAGTGCTTAATCCAAATTTTGCAACAGGCAGATCAGTAAGGGTTACAACTTTTTTTGTAGTATCCGATATACATCCTACATCAGTAATTACAGCAAGGGAAGTATTATAAGATCCCTGTGAGGCATAAGTATGTTGAGGATTTTGAATATTTGAATTTGAAAAATCGCCAAAATCCCAGCTCCATTTAATAATTGGCCTGCCGCCTGCATTTGTAACGTCAGTGAAATTAACCGGTGCAGTTACACAGCCATCAGTAGTAAAATTAAATCCTGATACAGGGGGATTAAAAACCTGGAGATCATAATCGATTTCCTGTATACCACTACAACCATCGGGAGTAGGATTGTTTGCTATGATTTTTATTGAATAGGTTCCAATAGCTGAAATGGAATATATGGATGGTAAACTATACCTGTAAAGCCTTCTTCCGCTTAGCATCCAGGTAGAATCATGAGCAGGTGCACTAATTGTGGTATCATTAATTCCCATGGCGTTTAATGAAGTACCAAACACCCATTTAATCTCAATGGGTTGATAGGGGAATACTATACTTGCCAAAAAAGGAGTGCCCCGACAAGTGGCCGGAAAATTTACTGTTGCATATTGGTTTTGTATACTAACAAACTGAAAAAGGTCTTTTACATTGGCTCCTGCATTATAGCCGTATGATTCAGCATTTGCAAAACCATATGCCAATGCATTAAATCCCGAATCAGATGTCATTCTATGCTGACCTAAAGCAAGACCGGATATTTTGATATATGAAAAATTTGGATCTTGAGGGTGAATTGTAAAAGTTGCTGCAGGAACGGCTCCATCTATCCTGAATGAACTTAAAGCTGTTCCTCCATTTGGGATGATAACACTTACATGATGTTGGGGATTAGCTGCTACCAGCAAATTTGAATTAAACGTAATATCATTAATATTTTGTTCTACTGGACTCAAATAAATTACCTCAGGATCACCAGGTCCACTATTACCAAATTGGTTTTGTGATGTAATATATTGAGCAACTGTAATCGGAATATTCGCTTCAATTAAATTTGGAGTTGATGTTGGACCTATTTCGTAATAAAAATTATTAATCAATCCAGTTAGTATTACTCCATTTACACGGACAATCGTTGTGGGATCTGTCACACATATCCTGAAAAAATTATTAGCCATATTGCCTGTAGACCCTTCTGTAGGTACAGTAAAATATTTTTTTCCCCAAGCTGATTTTGGAAAAGCTTGTACCATATAATTGTCAGAAGAAGATTGACAATCATTTGAAGTTATACTGATTCGGCCACTTCCAGAATAAACTGCAATTTTCTTACATGAACCTGTAGCACTTCTACTTTGAATTTTAGAACCAGTTAAATCTACCCCAAGAAATGTAGCAGGACCACAGATCGGTGAAGTACCTAACAGTTGCCCCATTACATTATAAACCTGCCCTTGTGTAAGACTGATTGTGTATGTATTACCGGCAATCCAGCCTCCAATTGTATTTGCAGATGGTGTTACATCTACAGTTGTAGTTCCTGGTTCAACAGCCACAATATAAAACCAGCTATTAGAATTGTTCGTATTTGAAATATTTTTATAATTAATGGAATAATATTCATTTCCCAAAGTGTTGGTAGGAAATAATAAGCAAGAACCTGAAACTGATAAATTATATATATGGGCGTAGGCTACCATTGGTTTATCACTTGTAATGTGAATCCCTTTATTCTGTGTACCTTCTGTTAAAAGCCTTGCATCCTGAGCTCCGATTTTTGGAATGGTAGCAGATGTAACAATATTGTTTCCCGGAGGAGAGATTATATTTTGGGTATATCCTGTTCCTGGAATACTAATTTGAATATTAGTAACCTGGTCTGTAACAAAATACAAAACCATATCCTGTGAGTTTAATGCAGTCATCACTTGGTGATATCCATAAGCAACCCAAAAATCCTTGCCCTTGTTTGAGAAGTCCTGCGAGAACATTATTGATGGTAAAGAAAAACAGAAAATTCCTGTAATCAGTGACTTAAGTAGTTTCATGTATACAATAGTCCTATGGGTCCAGAATAGGGCTCACAAGATAGAAAAAAACAAGGAAAAACCTAATGAATCAAAAGCATGATTAAGAAGTATAATTCAGCAGCTATTTCTCTTGTTCTCATTATATGAATTGTAAAAATTTAATGCACTTATCCAAAGATTAATTCTGAAAAAATCAGCATGGTTAATCAATTATTTCACCTGGAAAAATTCACAAAAATCTTTGATCAATTCATCGTTTTATTCTCAATAAACAGCTGGTCATAAACTGGGCTATGGCTATTTTATCTCCCAACCTTTATTCAAATAGGAGAGGAAAATAAGTAGATGCATTATAAAAACAAGTATTACAAATGATATAAAAATGAAATATAAATTTTTACCTTAAACACAAGAGGCATAAAAAGCTATTATTTATTTATTATCAAAATAATATCTTATGCATTTTTTTAAATGTTAACGTAACAAATTATATCCATTTTACTAAGCATATCGCTTCGACTATTCTACTTTTAAATATGCATTAATTCATTTTATGCGCTGATTTTCAAGTTTATAATCAATAATTAAATAGCCCTTTATATTGGCTAATTTAAAATCTTCAAATAATTCAAACTGGTAATAATATTAGTTTAAAAATAGAAAATCAGAAAAGACTATATAATG
>CAZOOT010000183.1:0-4968 GCA_964581455.1 uncultured Chitinophaga sp.
TACATGTCTTTCGCTGTGGTACGATGATCGAACCAGTGGACCGCTTTCTACATAATCCAGACCCAGTTGATAACCGATCTCACGATATTCGGCAAATTCATCGGGGTGTACAAAGCGTTGAACAGATAAATGTTTTTTTGTGGGTTGCAGATATTGGCCAATGGTGATCACATCACAACCATTGTCGCGGAGGTCGGTCATGGTTTGAATTACTTCTTCTCTGGCTTCGCCAAGCCCTAGCATGATTCCGCTCTTGGTTCTCATGCCACCCTGCTTTAAAATTTTAATAACCTCCATACTGCGCCAGTATTTGGCCTGTATGCGTACTTGCTTTGTTAATCTTTCTACAGTTTCAATATTGTGAGAAACCACTTCAGGTGCAGCATCAATGATGCGTTGTATATTTTCTTTTTCACCTTTAAAATCCGGGATCAATGTTTCCAATGTGGTATCCGGATTTAAAGATTTTACAGCTTTGATGGTATTTTGCCAGATGATAGAACCACCATCTTTTATTTCATCCCGGTCAACAGAAGTGATCACCGCATGTTTCACTTTCATTAAATGAATAGCTTCAGCTACTCTTTGTGGCTCGTCCCAGTCCAGGGGTTCGGGTCTGCCGGTAGCCACAGCACAAAATCCACAGCTTCTGGTACAGATATTTCCAAGGATCATGAATGTAGCTGTACCTGCTCCCCAGCATTCACCCATGTTGGGGCAATTGCCACTCTCACAAATGGTATGAAGTTTATGCGTATCAACCAGGCTTCTTACATGCTTGTATTCTTCACCTATGGGCAACTTCACCCGCAACCAGGAGGGCTTTTTGGTTCTTTGTTCAATAGGGTCTGCTATAATAGGAAGTTCAGTCATTTTATAATTAAAAATTAAATGCTCAATGTTCAATATTCAATGCTCAATCCCTGTTATAGTTTTTAAATTGAAAATTGAGCATTGAACTTTTATTTGTTGAATAGAATTACTGAATGTACAAGTGAGTATCCGAAGGACTCCTTTGGATACTCAACAGACGATGAATACAATTACTAAAGACGGTTACATCATCACTCTACTTCAAAAATTAGCATCCTCTTTCGCCAGGGCTTCAGAGGACATGCAAAAATACTGTGTTTACTTCCTGTGTCCAAACATGACAGAAATATGCCCCTGGTAGAAGAATTGATTCTGTTTTTGAAACAACATCTGGGGGATCTTTGAAGAGTAAAAATCTGCGCTGACACCGATTTCAATGGCGGAAACTACTTCATTGAAACGGCCAAAATCAAATCGTAATGAAGTTTTGGCATAAGCCCCAGGTTTAAATTCCATTTCATTCCAACCTTTACCAATTCCGGCCCCTCCAATGATAAATCCGGACACAAACAAGGCACTATCCTGTGGAGTATATTTTATGGTTTTGCTTGCTCTGTTATCATCCAAAACGTCTATATAATATGGACGAAGAAGGCCAAGGCTTAATCCTCCTTTATAAATGAAACTGACAGCTACGCCATTTTTGTTGCCTTTTTGACCCAATATCCGCTGCTGCCCTATACCTACCTGAAACTGGTAAAAATTATTGAGCTTTCCGTATATGTATGGATTGCCGAATGATATACTGCCAGATCCATTGGGTAATTTATCTTCCTTCCTGTGCTTTATTTCAGTGAATTCAATATCGAAAAGATTGGTTATGCTTTGAGATTTCGATTTCCCTTTTTCATAAAAGAGTCCATAACCATTAGTCCGCAATTGAACTCCGAAAATAGATTGTTTAGAATAGATCAGGACGCCTTCTTCATCCTGCCTTATAAGTTCATTGATCTTTTTTCTTCTTTCTTCACGCCGTTCCTCAGCTCTGCTTTTCACCCTAACTGTGTTTTGTGAGAATGCAGACATAAAAAAAGATACAAGGACAATCAATATGATTAGTTTCTTCACCAGATTGCTATTTAATGTTAAGAATTCACAGAAAATAAAAAGTTTAATAGGTTGATTTTTATCAATCTAATTTTTTCTTATGGATTGATTGTAAATTTAGGGCAAAAATAGATAATGACATCATCTGTAATTTATAATGGCGAGTTAAGAACAACCTGTACCCATTTACGCAGTAATAATAGTTTTGAAACTGATGCTCCGGTTGATAATAATGGAAAAGGAGAACGATTTTCACCTACAGACATTATGGCCACTTCTCTTGCCACATGCATGGCCACTGTGATGGGTATTAAAGCGAGGGCAATGGATTTTGATTTGACCGATTTGAAGATTGAAGTTTTGAAAATTATGAAACCTGATCCACGTCGTGTTGCCGGAATTGAACTGACTTTTCATATTCCGGATAACCTGAAAGATTGTGATGACAAAACAAAAACGATTTTAAAGAATACAGCTATTACCTGTCCTGTTTGGTTCAGTATTCATCCGGATATAGAAATAAAAATGGATTGGGGTGCCTGGGGTTAGATCTGCTGAAATTTATTATTAAGGGTAAATAAGTAATTACAAGTTCTAAATTCTATTATTTTACATAGTTTTCCGAAGTAATTGTTACTGTTGTTTTTACCTTGTAAATAATTAAACAGGCTATTACTTTTGTGTGAAACCGAACTTTATGAAGACAAGAATTTTTTTATACATTATCATGATCGTAATGTTAACTGCCTGTGCCCGTGCTGTGACTCCGTATGAAGCAGCCACAAAATCCTATAAAAAATGCCGGGGAATGAAATGAACTGATCAGGATTTAAGGATGGCATTCCCTACACCACAATCCAAGCAACGTCTTTTTTTGCAATACTCATTTTTTAATTCTAACAATGCCTGTGAATCGCAGGCATTTTTATTTTCTATATCCAGTAATTGAAATCCCCTGGTAATTCCATTTTTTTCCGGTGCAACTTCGCCGAGCCACTGAATGGCTTTGGTTTTGAAAAGATCATCGTCATGATAATTTCCCCAGGCAAACAGAACCGGGCAAATAGTATTGATGATTATATTGTTGACCATTTCTAAACCCAGGTTCTTTATTTTAAATGCAGCATCCTCGTCAAAACGATAATGGTAATGCCAGTAATCATTGGCCGTGCAATTCAACATTTTTTTTATATCAATTAATTCGGAGGCTTCCCTGATCCTGGAAAACAGATGCGAAGAGCCTGTTATCAGCATCGCCAACTGAGCCAGCCTTATAGTAGGAAAATTGACCGGCCTCATCCTTAAAAAATGAACGGGGAGATGAATTTTTTTCAACTGATACTTCTTTTGTAAAAAGTTATATTCTTTTTTTAGCATTTTGGGGTAATCACCCGAAAAATCTTTATCCAGCAATCCAGCCTGTCCAAATAAAATGGATTCCACCTGGTGAATTTGATTTTTATGTTTCGCAAGAATTTTGATGGGGGTATTTCTTGCTATCTGCTCAAATGCATCAGCATTTACTTTAATGCCGAAGTTTCTTGCGAGTAACCACCAGAATGTTTCTTCCCAATGTGTTTTATTTTGATGCAGACAGGATGCTACAAGTTCTGATTTTCGTAATAGCCGCTCTATGATCAATCTTTCTTTCCAGGAATTCCAGCTGAGTGAATTAACAGTAGCTATACTTTTTTCGCAAGGAATAAATCCCTGCGTATTCATCAAAGTTTGATACTTGTCTAATAGAGACTTTGCAACCAGGTTTTTTAAAATGAGTAATGGTATATGATCAGGAATTGCAGGGTCATCATTTTCCCAGACAACATGCAGTATTACATTTTTATAATTAAGATCCTGCTGATGCTGGTGTTTTTTCCAGTCTGAAGTTTTAAGGTGTAATTCCACTGAGCCTGCCCATAGAGTTTTTCCAATTCTGATCTTGGCATCTGAAAAATCAGGCCCCTGGTTTGAATTTAAGTTTCCGGGGGAAATTATTTGAATTGCATCATCTGCAAAGCATGTAAGATTTGCTTTATTGAAATATCCGAATTGCCAAATGAATTGGAGAAGGCGTTCGGTCATAGGAAAAGTTTTTGATTCGTAATTCTAAGTTCAGATCTTTTTCCTAATCTCCAAAAATTTTAAAAAATCAAAACTCACTTAATGACTTAACCACCCTGCTTACCGGTAATCCCATCACATTATAAAAATCGCCATCAATAGATTTTATACCTACAACGCCAATCCATTCCTGAATGGCATAAGCGCCAGCCTTATCATAGGGCTTGTATTTGTCTACGTAAAACTCAATTTGCTCAATGGTCAATTTGTGAAATTCTACCTCTGTGCTATCGGCAAATGCTATTTCTTTATCATCTTTTCTTAAAACCACTCCGGTAATCACTTTATGTTTCATGCCGGATAGTGCGAAGAGAATACTTACAGCTTCTTCCCGGTGTACCGGTTTCCCAATAATTGCTTCATTCAGTACCACGATGGTATCGGCAGCAAGAATTGTTCTTCCTGCATCGGCAATATGTTGTACAGCCATTGCCTTATTTCTGGCAATATAAATAGCAATTTCTTCAGGATTTAATCCGGGAGGATATAATTCATCAGTTTCCCTGACAATTACTTCAAATGGGATCTCTGCCCATTCCAATAATTGTTTTCGTCTCGGAGATTGTGAGGCAAGGATGATCTTGTTCATAAATAGAAATAAAAAAATATCATTGATAAAATTCCGGTCAGCATCACCAATTTTGATTGGTTGCTCAGGCGATGAAAATCACCGGGTGAATTTGCTTTAAATAGTTTTAGTAAAATATTGATGCAAAAGATTACTATAAAAATAATACTGTATAATACGGGCCACCACCACTTAAATTGTAAAAGGTAAATCTGGATAATGAATAAGGATCCAATGAGTACACAAAGCCAGACGGCGGTATAAACTTTGGTTGCATTAATTCCCCATACGATTGGCATGGTGCGGCAACATTAATTGGCATCCCCGGGCATATATTCCATATCCTTGATAGCTTCCCT
>CAZOOT010000184.1:0-4926 GCA_964581455.1 uncultured Chitinophaga sp.
GGGTAACATGGCTCCAATCTTATCTTCTGCCAATAAAGCCTTATAAGCAAAAGGTGGATTGCAGGCTCCCAGGATTTTATAGTTATAAAAGTCCACATCCAATTTTTTCTTTAGTGTGGCTTTAATGTCAATTTCTGTTAAGATACCAAAGCCCTCTTCTTTGAGGGCTTCTGTAACTTTTTGAATGGCATCTTCAAAACTTCTGGAAATTGTTTTTGTGAAATAGTATTTCATGATTTTTTAATAGTGGCCTTTATTTTCTTTTCCGGGCCCGGCCAAACCATACAACGATTACAATAACAATGACAATCAAAAAAATCCACCAGCCCGTATGCATTCCCCAGTAATAATAACCTTCGTTGTTATCCATCATAGTTTTAGCTTTTTATGTTGTTTAATAATTAATGTTTCATTTTATTATCCATTTCTCCCATTTTCATATCCTTTTTTTCTCCCATCATCTTCTGCATCATACTCATCATCTGAGGGTTTTCCATCATTTTTTTACACATGCCGGACATCATTGCAGTATCACTTTTAGCTGTTTCCATCATATCTGACATCATGGTTTGCATCATAGCGGGATTATCTTTCATCATTTTCATCATTGAACTATTATCCCCCATCATCATTGTTTGATGTTGCATCATCATCATTTTACCGTTTTGACTGTTCATCATGGCACCCATCATTTCTTTTGACATCGAACTATCATCTGCAATTTGGTTCATCATTTCCATTCTTGTTTCCGGTTTAGAAAGCGATTGGTTTACACCTGTACCGGATTGACAGGAAGCGAACAGAAAAACTAAAGACATAGCCAATACGGCTTTTTGCAGTTTTTTCATTATTGTTTTTTTTTAATTGTGAATGAAATTTCACTCAACAAAGGTGAGCAACAATAGATTTGCTGGCCTTACATAATTTTTGTAAATAATTACACCATTCACAGTTTTGAAAGTAGCAGAAGCAAGAGAATGACAATATTCTCCTCTGAAGAACCGAAGCTGAACTACCGCATATTGCTGAAATGACCTTTCCAGTCATTTCCAGATTGTACCGGGCCGTCATAAAGGATACTTATTTCCTTGTTTGACTCAATAAAAGAATTTCCATAATCAATCTGATGATCTAAAGTCTTTCTTCCTGTTTCAACTTTAAGCGGAACTAAATTCATTTTGCAAACAGGGCAATTACCCTGTGAATCCTGCACTATTTCCGGATGCATGGGGCAGGTATAGTTTTGCTGTTGATATAGATATTTCATAATAAGTAAAAATTTTATTTGATTTCCAAGATGTAAGTTTCATTATTGTTAGCAATAAATTATTACACAATATTGTATTTATGTTATATCATTCAATAAAAAAACCGATTATGATTCAGGAAAGAATTAAATCCATTAATCATCAAGTTCATTTTTACCATGTGTCTCCAGGTATTTTTTCAATGCTTTCTCTCCAAATTTTTTAAATATTACCGGAGTGACGATAATGTCCAGCAATGTAGAGCTGACCAGGCCGCCGAGAATAACCGTTGCTACCGGGTATAAAATTTCTTTTCCCGGAGCAGTAGCATCTATAGTCAATGGTATTAACGCCAGTGCAGCAACCAATGCTGTCATCAATACCGGCACCAGTCTTTCCAATGATCCGCGGATGATCATTTTATCATTGAAGGTTTCTCCTTCATATTTTACCAAATGAATATAATGCGAAAGCATCATGATGCCGTTTCTCGATGCTATACCGGTAAGTGTAATAAAACCAACCATGGTTGCAATAGAAAACACGCCACCGGTTAATGCTACTGCCACCACACTTCCGATCAATGCAAGGGGAATATTGAGCATGACTTGCAATGCAATTCTTGTAGATTTGAAGTGGCTGTACAATACCAGAAAAATTGCCAGCAGGGAAAATATACCGAGTATTGTAATCAGCTTTGTAGCCGATTGCTGGCTCTCAAACTGACCTCCCCATTGCAGATAATATCCTTCGGGCAATACCAGTTCTTTGGAAACTTTATCCTGCATTTCTTTTACTGTACTTCCCAAGTCTCGGTTCTGTACATTAGCGGAAACCACAAATCTTCTTTGCGTATTTTCATGGTTAATGGCGTTGATGCTGTTTTCTATTTCAATTTTTGCCAGTTGGTGTAAAGGAATCAAAGATCCATCGGGTAATGCAATCTGTGTATTCCGGATGGCCTCAAAATCTTTTCTTGTTTCATCATCCGTGCGAATAATAATATCAAAAGCTTTTTGGCCGTCCACTACCTGGCCGGTCACTTTACCATTATAAAATATTTCAATGTCCTCCGCAATCTTACCCACCTGTAATCCATAACGCTGCACTGCAATCCGGTCGAGCTTGATCATTAACTGCGGCACCATCACCTGGTTTTCCATTTGTATATCCACCACACCGGGCACGGTGCTGATACTGGTATTCAATTCTTCTGCCAATGAGCGGAGTCTGGTTAAATCATTTCCGAAAATTTTAATGGCCACCTGTGCTCTTACTCCCGATAAAATATGATCGAGCCGGTGCGAAATGGGCTGGCCGATATTCACTGTCACTCCTTTCAAAACAGAAAGTTCATCCCGGATATCTGCCAGTACAAGATCTCTATTTCTTCCGCCTTCTTTCAAGGTTACATCTATTTCTGAATAGCTTGGTGGTTCGGCATGTTCATCCAGTTCTGCCCTTCCGGTACGGCGTGAAGTCAGGTTTACTTCCGGCACCTTTAAAATTTGTTTTTCTGCAATGGATCCGAGTTTATTTGATTCCTCCAATGATGTACCAGCCGGAGCCAATACGTTTATTGTATAACTACCTTCATTGAATGGCGGTAAAAACTCAGTTCCAAAAAAAGGAATGATAAGAAAAGAAGAAAGAATCAGTGCAACAGCAGAAAAGATGACCAGCATGGGTCGTTTCAATCCCCATGTTAATAACCGGCGATCCTGTTTTTTAAGAAAGCGAACCAGCGGACTTTCTTTTTCATCATCTTCGTTTTGTATTGATTTTTTCTTTTTCCAGAAAGCAAGGTTTACATGGCGCAGGAATTTTTTCTTCCCCATCAGGTAACTACACAAAGCCGGCGTTAATGTAAGTGAAACCAATAAAGAAGCTGTGATGGATGTGATATAAGCAATACCCAGCGGAGCAAATATTTTTCCTTCAATACCCTGCAGGTAAAAAAGTGGAATGAACACCAATACAACAATAATTGTTGCATACACAATAGAATTTCTTACTTCACTGCTAGCCTCATACACTACTTTTAATATTGGTTTTGGATTTTCGCTGGCCCAGTTTTCTTTTAACCGCCGATACACATTTTCCACATCTACAATCGCATCATCTACCAGCTCACCAATTGCAATTGCAAGACCGCCCAGGGTTAATGTATTTATGGAAATACCAAAAAATTTAAAAATAACAGCCGTGATCACTAAAGAAACCGGAATTGCTGTAAGTGTAATGATCGTTGTTCTGAAATTCAACAAGAATAAAAACAGGATGATCACCACCAGGATAAATCCATCTCTTAATGCATGCTCCACATTAGTGATGGCGCTGACTATAAAACTTTTTTGCTGAAACACATCCGTATGTATCTGTATATCTCCCGGCAATGATGATTTTATTTCTTCCAGCGCCTTTAAAATATCATCAGTGAGTGTAACTGTGCTGGCGGTTGGTTGCTTTTCAATACTCAGTATAACGGCCGGGTTTCCATTGAAAGATCCGTCTCCTCGTTTTATGGCAGCGCCAAATTTCACTTCTGCCACCTGGTTCAATAAAACAGGAGCTCCATTTCGATTGGCGACAACAGTTTTACTAATATCTTCCAGGCTTTGCACCCGGGCAATACTTCTTATCAGCACTTCCGATCCACGATTATCTACAAACCCTCCGGTGGTATTCAGATTGGTTAATTGCAAAGCATTGTCCACATCATTGACTGAAACATTATAGAGTTTCAATTTTTCATTTGATACCAGTACCTGGTATTGCTGCCGATCGCCACCGATTGGTATTACCTGCGACACTCCTTTTACACTCATTAACCGGCGCCGGATAGTAAAATCAGATATTGTTCTGATATCTGCTGCAGATGTAGTGTCAGCAGTAACTGCCACCATCATGATCTGCCCCATGATGGAACTGATGGGCCCCATCTGTGCAGTGATACCATCAGGCAATTGAACTGTTTGTAATTTTTCTGCTGTTAATTGTCTTGCCCGGTAAATCTCAGTATTCCAGTCAAACTCAACGAAAACCATACCCAGCCCCGGTGAAGCAATAGAACGTACTACTTCAACTCCCGGGGCGCCATTCAGTGAAGTTTCCACCGGCAGTATCACCTGCGTTTCTATTTCTTCAGGCGCCATACCATTGGCTTCTAAAAAAACTGTAACTCTTGGCCTGTTTAAATCCGGTAATACATCAATCGGTAAATTGATCAGTGTAACTGAACCATAAACCAAAACCAATGCAGATAAAGAAACTACAAGAAGTCGGTTTTGGAGTGAGAATTTAATAAGTTTATTGAGCATAGTTTGCTTGAATTATTTTTTTAATACCTGCACCAGCACTACCAGTTTAATTTTTTCCCAGGAAATTTCGATGGAGCCATTAAAATAATTATCTGCTTTTACCTGGTACATCAGTCTTTCCTGAACCGTATTCATCATTTCGGGTTTTACAACCAGTCTTACCAAATCATCCTTCTCATCATATTCATCCGTAAGATGCTGATCCCATTTTTTATTGATAATGATGGTCCATTCTTCTTTACCGGGAATGCTGAATAAAGCATATTTACCTGCGGGTATTTTTTTCCCACCGATTACTATTTCATTATCCGTTTCAATAGAAGTGGCCCGGTGTGCTCCTGTTACCCAAACCTGGTCAA
>CAZOOT010000185.1:0-4871 GCA_964581455.1 uncultured Chitinophaga sp.
GCATGTTCAAGAAAGAGGCTACTATTTCAGCAGCTATGGGCGGTTGCCAGGCAGAAATTGGGGTTTCCTCTTCTATGGCTGCTGCTGCCCTTACCGAATGCCTTGGAGGAACCCAACGCCAGGTTATGATGGCGGCTGAGATAGCTATGGAACATCACCTGGGCCTTACCTGTGATCCAATAGGGGGACTGGTACAGGTTCCCTGTATTGAAAGAAATACAATGGGGGCGATAAAGGCAATAACCGCTTCTCAACTGGCATTACAGAGTAGTCCTGATTTTGCAAAAGTATCCCTGGATGCCGTTATTAAAACCATGTGGGACACTGCAAAGGACATGAGCCATAAATACAAAGAAACAGCAGATGGCGGATTAGCTGTCAACGTACCTCTCAGTTTGCCTGAATGCTAAAAAAACAAGCTGAATTTTTTCTATAAGGGTCTGCTTAAAGCCCGTTTTTAGTCATTAAAATCAGACTTATTCACCTATGTTTAAAAATTATTTCAGTGTAAAAAGAATAAGAAATTTTATACTATTCATGGGCTGATATATTAATTTTTAATTCGAATGATTTTTCCCTGTTCAACGATGCTGATTTTTGTCCTTCCCCAACCAATTTAAAATACTTAAATCTCTATAATCCTCTATGGTATTGCTTTGCAGGCGAAAAATGGTTTTTTAAAATAATCAATTTGCAGGCAACTTGTCCCAGAATTTATTTTTTAAAGTGACTTGAATTCCGGATTTTTTTAGCTCGGAAAAACGGGCATGATTGAATTTGTAGAAATTGTACCGGAATGATATGAAATCAAAATCAGGAAAAAAAAATCTTTGTTTGAAGTTTTGAATTATCAAACTCTCTATATTTGTGTGTTGCATAGCATTCTTTGGTATAATGAGTTAGGTATAAAAAAAATAGTAAATCTACTTGTGAAAACCAAAATGAAGCATTATTTTGCAGCGGTTTAAAAAAATCTTTACCTGATTGAAATTTTCCTGATCGCTGATTTGTTACCAGGCTAATTTAATTCTAAATTATTTTTTCTATCTGGTATATTAGGTATCCGGAATAATTTCAGTAAAGGATAATAATAAAACAAAAACATATTTTATATAAATATTAAAAAAAAATTGGTTTATATTAATATATATATAATTTTACCGAATTAATTGGCTACAGTTAATATATATAACCCTCATTAACCCTTTATTTATTTAAAAAAAACAAAAAATGAAAAAACTATTATTAAGCGTAATAGCGTTCGCTCTGATCACGACTTCTTGTAATAAATACAAGGACGACTTTAAAAACCTGAATGCAAGGCTTGACGCTCTTGCTGCGCAAATTACAGGTGTTAGTACTCTTGTTGCCGGGATTCAAGCTTCCCAGGTAACATTAGCACAAATAACTGCAGCCTTAAATACAGCTACAGGACCTTTGGCAGCACAATTAACTGCCTTAACCACTACTGTAAATGGAATAAGCACTACATTAGCTACTGTTGCTGCAGGTACTCAAAGTAATACAGCAGCACTTGCTACGCTGACTACTTTAGTAACCAATAACCAAACTGCTGCTCTGGCGGCTATTGCTGCTTTACAGACCAGTCTGACTAATGGTATTGCCAACATTAATGCAAATACAAATACTCAGATAGCTGCAGCACAAGCTGCATTGGCTGCTGCAATTACAGCTGCTCAGAATAACATCAATGCAAGCACTGCTGCTGCTGTTACTGCTGCAACAAATACTTTGAATGCTTCTATTACTGCTGCTATTGCAAGCATTAACGGAAACACAGATGCCCAGGTAACTGCTGCAATTAATGCATTAAATGCATCTATTTTAGCTGCACAATTAAATATCAATGCTAACACAGCTGCTGAAGTTGCCGCTGCACAAGCTGCTTTAGCCGCACTTATCGGTGCAAATAATGCTGCTATCGTTGCACTTTCCGGACAACTTACTGCGGCAACTACGTTATTAGATGCAGCTATTACAGCTGCTCAAAATGCAATTGTTGCTAATGATAACAGCAACCATGCAATTATTAAAGCTATTGTTGATGCTTTAACTATCCAACTGGCTATTGCAAATGCACAAATTCAAACTTTACTTAGTTCAAACAATGTATTTGTTGGTGATATCAACATATTTGATGAAGCTTCTTTAGCTTTCGCTGAATCATTAGGCGCTAAAGTGAGAGTGGTTACAGGTGATGTAACTATCAATACATCTGGTTTATCAAATGTTGATCCAGATGGTGCTGGTCCGTTGCTTTCTCAAATGGCACGTTTGAATACTGTTACTGACGGAGCAACTCTTGCTGGTACTCCTCCTCCTGACAGAATTTTCATTGGCTCTATCAATGGTAATCTGACAGTTTCTGGAAACAAAGCGGTTGACCTGGGTAGCTTGGTGAATGTAGGCGGAACTACTGGTAACGTGTCTTTAACCGGTGCTAATCATGATTTGTCTGCTCTGTTATCTGTTGTTGGAACTTACACAGTAACTGTTTCTGATTTTATAGATAATGCATTGTTAAGTGTTGGTGGAAATATGACTTTGAACTATCCGGCAGCTTATAGTTATCCTAGCCTGACAACTATTGGTGGCACTTTGACAACAACTGATGGTGCGTTTGTAACTTCAATCAGCTTTCCTGTATTATCGTCTGTAGGTGCGATTGATGGTAATACTCCAGTTTGGGCCTGGGCTACATCTGTTAATTTGGGTGCAGGTAATTTAACTTCATTAACAGCAAATGCAGCCTCTACAATTATTTTAGGTGAGCCTACTTATCCGGGTACATTTACTTTAACTGGAAATTTAGCTACTACACTTACCATGTCTGCTGCTACATCAGTTGCCGGTGCATTGAATATTAGTATCGGATCTGCAGTTGGTGGAGTTAATCCTGTAACAACTGTAAACCTTTCTAATCTTACAGCTACTACAGGTACAATCACCATTTCTACAGATGCTTCTACTAACAGTACTGTAAGTTTGACTAACTATAATGACAATGACAACATAGTGATCAACGGACCAACTGTTCAGACTTTACCGGCTTATACTGGCATATCTGCTCCTTCACTGATATCAAGTGGTTCTATCCAGACATTGACACTTGCAGTTTACAGAGCTGTTCAAAGCTTAGGAGCTCAGTTTGATGGTCTGACTGCTCTTAGAAATCTTACTCTTGGTGCTGCTAGAGGGGTAATCAATACTGCAAGTTTCGCAGGTGATGCTGCAGCTTTATTACAGACTTTGACCGTTACTTATGCATCTTTTGCAACTGCTTACCAACAGTGGGTTGATTTGAATACAATGGCAAATTTGACAACTGTTAGTGTTACATCAAACGGCGAATTAAATGGAACGTATTTAAGTAATAATCCTTTATTGACATCAGTAACAACTGCAGGTCAGCAGGATTGGTTCTACGTACTTAATAATGATGCTGTTGGTTTAACTCTTAATATGGGAAATACAGCAGTTACGTCGGCAAATGGACTAGGAAGCTGGACAATTGTTGATGGCAATCAGAATCTGACTTCATTTACTTCATCAACCAGCTATATGAGAATGTTGGATGTATCTGATAATCCAAACCTGACTTCAGTTAACTTCAGTTCATTTGTTGCAGGTCAAAACATAACCGCTGGAACAGTGGATGTATATGTTGCAGAAAATGGACTATCTGGAACCTACACTGCCAGCATATTTGCAACTAACAGTGCTCCGGTTATTGTTCAGGCTGGCTTGTCAACTTTGAAAGCATACATGAACAACCTATACGGTTCTATGGCTCATACTGTTAATATGCAATTGGGATTTGGTACTGGTGTTGCACCTGCCGTTGATAATTCAATTGCATTGCTTGATGCTGATCGTGCTGCATTCATACTTGCTGGTGGTACAGCTGCAAACACTTTTGTTCAGAGAACTGGTGATTCCGGTGGTGATGTTGGTTCACATATCAACGTTCAAAGAGAAATGAACTATATTCAGTAATAATTAATAAACTGATTTATACAAAGCCTCCCAACCGGGAGGCTTTTTTTATGTCATTTATTTCTATGAAGTAAACTGAAGTAAGTGATAGATGTAAAGTATCAAAAGGAAATGCTTAATCTGTTAAAGTGAATAGTTGCAATATGAATATAAAGTCAGGAATGTTGAATGATCAAATTTGGTCAATAAGAATAGTATTAACCGTTTGATACATGGAGAATGAACAATACGTCAGGTGATGTAAAATATTATCAGCAATAAAAAAACGCCCAGGAAAGGGCGTTTAACAAAAAGATAATTTATGATTTAGTTTAGTTTTTTATATGTGTATTCAGTTTTTTCAATTGAGTTTGTTACTACAAATGAACTTTTATCCGGGCTTAAAAATTCAATTTTGGATTTGGAAATGGGTGTTGAGGGAGGAAAGTAAAACTCCAGTGTATCGCCTACTATTTTATAGGAAAAACTGTTGCCATCCCATTTAAGCACATTTCCGCTTTTTGTAAATACTACATTTCTCTTTATGAGATCAACTTTTTTATTATCTTTTTTGTATTCTACAATTTGATAATTACCGGATAAAAGACCGTTACCGGCAGTGGTGTCTGTAATGCTTGTTTTTTCCGGGGCTTCATCACTTACTTTGTCTGAATTACTGTTACAGGCCAGGGCAAATAAAGCCAGGGGGAGTAGAAAATACTTTTTCATTTTTTTAGTTTTGCGCAAATATAAAATAATTGCATTGGCCTTCCAGCTCTTTCAGATTTTTGAGAATACTTTAAGGAATTAGCTAAAGGAAATATTAATTAACCCAAGTTGCTAGTTAAAAAGAGCATCGAATAAAGAATAATTTT
>CAZOOT010000186.1:0-4739 GCA_964581455.1 uncultured Chitinophaga sp.
AAATCTTCCTTTAGCCTGATCCGTTCTATACGCGGAGAAGGACAGAGTGGTAAGACCATCGTTTATCCCAACCCAAGCAATAATGGCAAGGTGAATGTGGTGTTTGATGATGCTAATGTAACAAGAGATGTTAAGCTGGTAGATATGAATGGACGAACTATCAAACAATGGCGTGGTACTACGAATAATAATATTCAGATAGAAAACCTGAATGCCGGATTCTATTCCATCATTATTATGAACAGGGAAACCGGAGAACAGGCAGTGGAAAAGATCATGGTTAACAAGCGTTAAAGCTCAAGGTTTTAACCCAACGGCGGGGGCGGCTTTCGTGCCGCCCCTTTTTTTATTATAAGACCTCACACTCTTTTCCCTCTCCGTTGGAGAGGATATTATTTTGCCTGTCGTCATGATCAGAGTGGTTTACTTCCTTATGTTTTTAGATTGTCCGCCTGACCGGAAGGGCAGGTATGGGCTTACAGAACTATATAAGTTGTATAACTTATCCAGACGCCTCGTAAAAACGAAGACTCCGAACGCTGAAGTTTCCTCAACCACACAGGTATCTCGTCTTTGCGAGGCCGCCAAGGTGGAACAGAATGCATATTTGGTTCATCAGGCCGAAGCCCGTCCGACCGGGTTTTCCGGGCAGGCAATCTGATTATGCCATTGCTTTGCTGGGAAGAAGTTATAGTTTTCTAAATTAATCTTTTTCATTACTTCTTCTGTATCCAACTCGGGGCCTTGGTTCGGTTACCGGGTTTAATAACTGTTTTAATGCTTCAAAAATTTTTTGAATTTCTCCTTCATATTTTTTCAATTTTGTTCCCTGCTTCAGCATTTTATTTTCTATTTTTTCCATCCTTAACAGAATATCTTTATTAGTCAGTAACAGTTCCCGCATTTTTGTAAACACTCTTATAATTTGTATGTTCACTTCAATTGAAGTGGGGCTGTTCAATACACTGGAGAGCATGGCCACACCCTGTTCCGTAAAAGCCATTGGCCTGTACCTGGTGCCACCCCAACTTGAGGTGCCAATCTGGCTCCTCAAGTTTTTAAGTTCTTTAGCTGAAAGCTCAAACATAAAATCATCAGGAAATCTTTCGGAGTTTCTTCTTACCTGTCTTTTCAGTTGCTTTGTTTCTACAGAGTACATTTCAGCCAAATCAAAATCAAGCATTACTTTTTTATCTCTTATCAAATGGATTTTGTTAACTATTTTTTCTTCTGAAACGATTATTGATTTGCCTGTTTTTGCCATAAAATAGTTTTGGTATTTCGAAGATAAGAGTATCGGATATTGCGTGGCTGTCTTGAGAGTTCAGAGAGTCTTGTATTTTATTTCCCCACAATACCCAACAGCTCCAGTTCAAAGATCAGCGTAGAACCTCCCGGTATGCTATAATAATCGGAAGGCCCGTATGCTAATTGGTAGGGAATATAGACTTTCCATTTAGAACCTACTGGCATCATCAGCAAGGCTTCTGTCCAACCCTGAATAACACCTGTTACAGCAAATGTTATGGGTGAACCGCTCTTATAAGAATTTTCAAACTCAGTGCCATTTGTAAACCGGCCAATATAATTACAGGTAACTGAATCGCTGATTGCAGGTATGGGGCCTGTGCCTTCGGTAAGGATCTCATATTGTAAACCACTCGGCATGGTTTTCACTTCCGGCCTTTGCCTGTTATCGGATAAAAATTTCATACCGGCTTCAATATTTGGTTTAGATTTTGAAGCCTGAATTTTATTCTGATAGGCCATGATAGCCTGGTTGGCCTGGTTATCACTCAGCAATTGGGGCTTTTTTCCTGTTAGGTCGTTAATGGCTCTTGCAACCACCGCACTGTTAATATCATGTATACCTTGTTGAGAAAAAACATTTACGATAAAAAGTCCCATAGCATAACTGGCTGAATCTTTCAGGTCCTTTAAAACGGGAGCAGGAGCAACTGGTTTTGTAACTGGCTTAGCTACTGGTTTTGTAGCCTGGGTTGTAGTTTGAGAGTTACAAAAAATAACTGATAGGATTGGAATAGATAAGGCAAAGATTTTTTTATACATAAAATTGAATTTTAAAAAACAAATATAGCAGATAGTATTTTGTAAATGGACAGTAAAGAGAACTGTGCCTCTTAATTAATTGTGATAATTTTTGAAGGATATTTTGACCTGTATCCCATCAGCAGATGGTGTATGAAATAATTTTCCTTGTAGGGGGTTAAAAAATCTTTTACAAATTCAAGGTCATTGGTTTGCGTTTCCGGGGGTAAGTATCCCATGCCATAAAACTTTCCGTTTTCTACAAGAATACAGGACTGTTCTTCTTCCTGTAGTCCTTTATCTAAAATTGCAAAAGAAGGTTGGGTATTCAGTTCTGCGATCGCTTTTTTTACCCGTTTATTATAACTGGCAGCTTTTTCCTTTTTTATACAAGCTCCTTTACAGGATTTATCCTTTATGCCAGCACAAGGATCAGCGCCTTTTTGTAAGAAACATAGCCTGGGGCAAAGATGATAGTTCTCAATCAGCTTTCTTAAAATTGAATGTCCCTCTGCCAGGTACTGAAATGTGCAAACTGGTACCAGGTTTTTTTTATTTTTTTCAATGATCAGGTGCAGGTAACCATTCTGATCTTCATAGGAAAATATTCCCAAAACATCTTCACGGTTTTTCTGCGACATGTTGAATTGCGGCCATAGGCGCTTGATCTCTGCTGATTCCAGTATCTGTGCCATCAATTCAGTGGCACAACTTTGAAAGCTGATAGAATGAATATGACTGATAAAATTTTGTTTTTGCCGGCCGGTTGAATTGTTACTGAAATGGCTGTTAACCCGGGTACGGATATTTACCGCTTTTCCTATATAGATTATTTTTCCTTTATTGTTATGAAAATAATAGACACCCGGAGTAGTTGGAAGCTGGTCAAAATTTTTCTTTGGAACATTTGGTGGCAGTATCTGTTCTTTCGAATTTCTATGCAGGCTTTTTGCAATAAAATCTTCTTTGTCGTTTTTCAATAATTTTTTAAATAATTCCACTGTTGCTTCCGCATCGCCGCCTGCACGGTGCCGGTTATTGATTTTTATTTTCAGTGAATGACAAAGATTTCCCAGGCTATATGAAGGGAAGCCGGGAAATATTTTTCTGCTTAGCCTTACAGTACAAAGTTTTTTTGAGGTCAGGTCATATCCGGCTCTCAATAATTGACTTTTTAAAAAGGAGAAATCAAAGTTTACATTATGTGCAATGAAAATATTTTTATTGAGTATATCCTGTATTTTTTTGCAACATCCTTAAATGTCGGAGCATCAGCTACCATATCATCAGATATGCCTGTAAATGACTGAATATAGCTGGGAATAGGTTGAAGCGGGTTGATCAGTGTCTCAAATTTCTCAATTACTTTTTCACCATCAAAAACATGAATGGCTACCTCAGTAATCCCATTTGCTGCAGCATAGCTGCCGGTGGTTTCTATATCTACAATAGCGTACATGGATTTTAATCAAATTCAAAACAGCCGGCTAAGTTCGCAATAAATTCATTAAAAAACACCCCGGTAATCAGGAGAGGCATTCCAAATTTTCACTTTTCCACCTTTATATTGGTTGGGAATAATAAATTTTATTACTGAAACTCCTTTTAAGAGTTAGTGGTTAGTTCAAGCTGAGGATGCGAAAATTTGGGATGCAACTGATCAGGACACATTTTAAAAGTAACTGAAATTTATTTATATAAATAACCCAACGCAATTTTATCATTAGCATTAAAGGGACGATTTGTAGTTGCGCTTAAACAGGACAACATCCAGGATTCAGCATCCGGCCCACTTGGGGTTCCCGGAATATGTACTGCTCCTACTCCGGAATTTTCATCGCCTTCATTTACAGGATTGCCACCACAACTATAGCTTCTGTTCATATAATCAGTATGGCGGAAACCAATGCAATGCCCTATTTCATGTGCAATCACTGTTGCTATAAAACCTACGCTATAGTTTTGAAAAACTGTTGAAAAGTTTATCTGGGGATAAGGATCGCCAGCAGCGCTGGGAAATCCTGCAGAAGCTATGTATTGGTTTGTGTTTACGAGATTGATACTAATAGTATTGTTAGTTTTTCTTCCGCCTCGTTGGAAAGAGAGTTGTAAATTCTCCGCATTATAACGGGAAATAGCTTCATCAATACCATCGGATAAATTTTTACTGATCTTACCGGATGTTCTGATCGAAATAGTTTGAGGTCCCCCGGTTACAAGATTGAAAGTTCGGTACTGTTCTTCTTTTGCAATTCTCAGGCTGGGAGAACCTGGCCTTTCATTCAGATTTGCATCCGTTAAAAAAATATCAGCTTCTACCAGGTAGCCTCCTGCTATAGCCTGTACATTGGATGTACTAAAACCAAGATCAGAGATTTTTGTGAGTGTTTCTTTTGAAATTTTTTCTGAGCTGGAATCCTTTAAATCTTTTTTACAGGATTTTAGTGTAAAGCTAACAATAAGGATAACGCATATTGTTTTCAATAAGTGTTTCATGCAGTTTGGTTTGGTTGTAAAATTCGTGAAGGCTATTCGGTAGGTAGGAATTTCAGGAAGGAAGTTAGTTTTTTTTTAATGGAACTATGAATGTTATCAGTACTTTTTTTGTAATTGTATTCCTATGCTATCGTAGATTTACTTAATTCCAATAAGGTTTAGGAATCAGGCTACCAGATTTTTCAATATTTAAT
>CAZOOT010000187.1:0-4720 GCA_964581455.1 uncultured Chitinophaga sp.
AGTTGCCAATAATTTACCTGGTACAGGATAACGAATGGGGCATCAGCGCTACTGCTGAAGAAACCAGGGTTATGAATGCATTTGAATATGCAGATGGATTTAAGGGTTTGAATAAAATTCAAATTGACGGCACTGATTTTATTCGAAGTTATGAACTGATGGGAAATGTTATTAATGAAGTGCGAAAAACCCGTAAACCCTGGCTGGTACATGCAAAAGTTCCTTTACTCAATCATCATACAAGCGGAGTACGGAAAGAATTTTATCGTTCAGAAAAAGATCTTTTAGAACATCACAAGGATGATCCTTTCCCAAAACTCAGGAAAGTATTGACAGACCGGGGAATTGAAGAATCAATACTTATTAATATTGAAAAAGAGGCAGATGATCTGACCGCTCATGATTTTTCAAAAGCAGTGAATGCTGCAGAGCCAAATCCTCTAAAAGTAAATGAACATATTTTTATTCCAGCCACAATAACAGAAGAGACTGGAGACAGATCACCAGGGGGAAATGAAAAAATAATGATGGTGGATGCTGCTCTTTTTGCAATCAGGGAATTAATGGAAGCACATCCCGAATGTATTTTTTTCGGGCAGGATGTGGGAAAAAGACTGGGTGGTGTATTTCGTGAAGCAGCAACACTGGCTGAACAATTCGGGGATCACCGGGTGTTTAATACCGCCATCCAGGAAGCATATATCATAGGCGCAACTATAGGATTAAGTGCAGTAGGAGTGAAACCCATCGTGGAAATACAATTTGCTGATTATATTTATCCGGGCTTTAATCAGTTGGTTTCTGAAATTTCAAAATCTTGTTATTTAAGTTCTGGCAAATTTCCTGTATCAACAATTATTCGTGTTCCTATTGGTGCCTATGGTGGTGGAGGACCTTATCATAGTGGCAGTATTGAAACAACATTGCTTTCTATCAAGGGAATTAAAATAGTATATCCATCAAATGCTGCTGATATGAAAGGTTTGATGAAAGCGGCTTTTTATGATGGCAACCCGGTTGTGATGTTGGAGCACAAAGGACTTTATTGGAGCAAAGTGCCGGGTACTGAAGAAGCAAAATCAATTGAACCGGGAGCAGATTATATTTTAACACTGGGCAAAGGGAATGTGGTATTGCAAGCAAGCCAGGAAAACATTGAATCAGGAAACTCCTGCTGTATTATCACCTATGGTATGGGAGTTTATTGGGCAAAAGCGGCAGCTAAGAATTTTACTGGTCAAATTGAGATCATTGATTTAAGAACATTGTTCCCGCTTGATGAGGAGTTGATATTTGAGTCAGTAAAAAAACACGGAAAATGTCTTGTATTGACGGAAGAGCAACAGAATAATTCTTTTGCAGAAGCATTGGCAGGCAGAATTTCAAAAGAATGTTTCAAATGGCTGGATGCAGCAGTTGAAGTTTTGGGTGCAGCAAATATTCCGGCTATTCCATTGAATATCGGATTAGAAAAAGAAGTATTACCCAACTCGCAAAAGCTGGGGGAAAGGATCAAAAAACTTTTAAATGATTAAGACAAAAACCCGGGAAACACCGGGTTTTTGGTAGCGGAGACGGGAGTTGAACCCGTGACCTTTGGGTTATGAATCCAACGCTCTAACCACCTGAGCTACCCCGCCAAAGGGCAGCAAAAATATAGAAATACTGCTAAAGATTGAAATTGTTTTTAGTGTACTTAAAATAAAAACTGAATATATTTTTCTAAACAGCAATTACCTTTATTTCCTTTAAATAACGTTTAATTAATTACTGAAAAAAGATGATCATCAGGCTGGCAAATAAAAATGACGCATCCGGAATTCTGGATATTTATAAGCCATATATCGAAAACACTTCTTTTACATTTGAAACCGAAATTCCTTCCGTTGCTGAATTTCAAAAAAGAATAGAAGATTACCTGGAAAACTGGCCGTGGCTGGTTTGTGAGGATAAGGGAAAAATAACCGGCTATGCGTATGGCGCCAAATACAGGGAAAGAAAAGGGTATCAATGGTGTGCAGAATCTTCCATTTATATACATGATTATTATTTAAAACTTGGAATTGGAAAAGCTTTATACGAAGCTTTAATTGAAATTTTAAAACAACAAGGATACAGAAATGTTTATGCTGTAATCAACCTGCCAAATGACAGGAGTGTGAAGTTTCATGAGAAATGCGGGTTTAGCTTTTTAACCATCTATCCAAATGTGGGGTATAAATTAGGCGAATGGAAAAATGTAGGATGGTGGCAAAAAAAAATAAACGAATATAGTTTGGAACCAACTCCTCCGAAAAAAATTTCAGAGTTGAATAAAGACTTTCTTGAAAATTTATTTAAAGAAAAAACATTGTTGATTCGAAAATAAGAAACCCCGCATTTGCGGGGTTTCAATTTTTTAAGATCTATCACATTCCTTTTGTGGCTTCCAATAAAGGCTGCCTGTCTATATATTGAATAGAGACATCAATTTTACCTGCATCATTATAATGATAATCATTATGTACCCAGAAACTAATTTTTTTGCCATTCTTATACTTCACATTTACATTACCCCAATGTAATACCCATTTACCCGTTGTATGACCAGGGGCTTGTGAAACATTTACTTTAACAGGTAAAACAACATGCTGTGCAAATTCTAAAGTTTCTATAAGGTTCCATCGGCCAGTATAATAATCATGAACGGCTTTTTTGCCAATAAGACTATCACCACCAGACCAATAGAATCGTATATTCTCATCATAATTTGCAGTCATGCCATCAATATCTCCTTTGGAAAATGCGGCAAATGAAGTTTTTACTCCATCTGCTTCACTCATAGGAAGAATTTCATCTCCTGTTTGTACTTCTGTTGTTGCTGCTGTTGCATCAGTCGTTCCTGTGCTTTCAGTCTTTTCATTATTACAGGCAAATAGAAAGGCAGCTAAAAAAACCCCTAAAAGAATTTTCTTCATAAAAATAATTTTTTAATGTTTAAATAAATGATGTTAGTTTTTTAAGGCAGGTTTCTTTTCAGAAGGTGGAGGATTTTACACCTAAAATAAACTTTCCTTCAATTTCGCCAAAAATTATTTATAAATGGGAATGGCCTAGCTGAATCTTGTTTTAGCAAAGAGGCGGAGTGCTGTTAATGAGGTGATGGTTAAAGTGGTGTAGAAAAAGATACGGATGATCTCTTTATCCCTCATATAAATCATTAAAAGGGTGGAACAGATCATCATTAAACCGGTGATGAAAACAAATGACAGACTGTTGATGTTCATCTTGAATGCTTTGTTGGTAAAGCTATCTTCCCTGAAATTGATCTCATGTTTTAGTACACCTCCTTTCATTTTCGTTACGATCTCTTTTATGTCTTTGGGCAAAGTTTCCACCAGGTAGAGATAGTCTTCGACGGAGTCGATGATTTTTTTGAAAATAGAATTCAGCCCAAACCGTTCTTTAATCTTTTCTGTTGCATAAGGTCGAATCATATTAACAATAGAAATATCTGCTTCCAGGTGCTCTGCAAACTTTTGAATAGTAGCAATCGCTTTTATTAATGTAAATAAATTACCCGGAACTACTAATCCGTATTTGGTTATAATCTTGAAAGCTTCAGCCATGATATGGGAGATATCAACCTGTTCATACGTCATTACACTGTATTTCTTGATCAGCTCCCCCAGCCGGAATTCAAGATCTTCCATGTCTTTGAAATAAGGGATTTCAGAAAGATGTAACAGGGATTTTGCAATACGATGCGGATCATTCTTTGAAAAACCCAACATGAAATCAATCAGGGCCTGTATTTGTTTTGGCTTCAGGCTGGCAGCCATACCATGGTCCAGTAATACGATCTGGTTGTCCCCCCGTATAAAAATATTTCCGGGATGTGGATCTGCATGAAAAAATCCATGACGCAGAATCATTTTTAAAATAATATGCGTACCATTCTCAGCAATTTTTTGAGTATCAAATCCGGCAGCTATCAGGCCTTCCACATCATCAGGTTTGTAACCTTCTATGTATTCCATTACCAGCAATCGCTGGTGAGTGAGTTTTGTATAAACATGCGGAATATAGCAGGTGGGATCATCTTTGAAAATATCAGTAAACCGAAGCATATTAGAGGCTTCGTTGGTAAAATCCAGTTCTTTCATCAGGTTTTCTCCAAAATCTTCCACGAATCCAACTACATTAAAACTAGCCAAACCCGGGTAAGTTTTTACTACCTGGTCGGCAAGTATCTTCATTAAAACAAGATCAATTTTAATTTTATGTTTGATATTGGGACGTTGCACTTTTACAACTACCTGCTCGCCGGTTCTCAATATTCCCCTATACACCTGTGCAATGGATGCAGAGGCCAGATGCTTTTTATCCAGGCGTAAAAACAATTTATCAATTGGTTCTCCCATCTCCAGTTCTATCAAACGGATGGCCAGGTCATCATCCATAGGCCTGGCATTAGATTGTAACTGTTTCAACTCTTCTCTGAGTTGATCTGAGGCAAGGTCAGGCCGGTCTGCAAGTATTTGACCAAACTTAACAAAGGTGGGTCCAAGTTCTTCAATGGTTTGCCTGATCTGTTCGGCTCTTGTGGTCAGTTTTCGGCCTTTGGGATCAAAGATTTTTCTCATCCAGCTTGAATAAAGCCAGTTTTTCCATAGGTGTTTCAGAATGATAAGTATGATCGTTATCAGCCTGAAAGTATTTCTGAGAAACCGGGAAACCT
>CAZOOT010000188.1:0-4608 GCA_964581455.1 uncultured Chitinophaga sp.
AAAAACTCCTGCACCTGAAGTTTCCGATTCCGCAACTGCTGATAATGGAAGTACTGAAGAAGTAGATAAGTGGTAAATTAAATAATAGATTTTTCAAAAAAAGCTTTGGTTTTTACCAAAGCTTTTTTATTGTTATGATTATAAGTTTGAATTATTTTCTCATTTCTTTATAGGAATTTATCAGGCTATTTGTAGAAGAATCATGAGAATTTATTTTTTCTTCAGATATCAATTCTGGTAATATTTTATTAGCCAGTTGTTTTCCTAATTCCACACCCCATTGATCAAAGCTGAAAATATTCCAGATTAATCCCTGAACAAATATTTTATGCTCGTATAAAGCAATAAGCTGTCCCAGATTGAACGCTGTCATTTTTTTAATTAAAAACGAATTGGTTGGTTTATTTCCACTGAATACTTTAAAAGGAAGTAATTTCAAAATGTTTTCATTACTCAATCCTGATTTTTCTAACTCTTTACTGACTTCTGCATCAGTTTTGCCATTCATCAAAGCTTCAGTTTGAGCAAAGAAATTGGAAAGTAATTTAAGATGATGATCTCCTAACGGATTCTGGCTTTGTGCTACAGCAATAAAATCGCAGGGTATAACAGAAGTACCCTGGTGTATTAATTGGTAAAATGCATGTTGTCCATTTGTGCCTGGCTCACCCCAAATAACCGGTCCCGTTGAGTAGTTAACCATTTCTCCATTTCTGTCAACTGATTTTCCATTGCTTTCCATATTGCCTTGTTGCATGTAGGCTGCAAAGCGATGCATGTATTGATCGTAAGGCAAAATTGCTTCACTGGTCGCTCCGAAAAAGTTTACATACCAAATACCAATCAATGCCATCAAAACCGGAATGTTATTTTCAAATGCCGTGTTTTTAAAATGAAGATCTGCAGCATGAGCACCTTTTAAAAGTTCTTCAAAGTTTTTATAACCGATGGTTAAAGCAATAGATAGGCCAATAGAGCTCCAGAGGGAATAACGACCCCCAACCCAATCCCAAAACTGGAACATATTTCTATGGTCAATTCCGAATTTTACAACTTCTTCTTCATTTGTACTGATGGCTACAAAATGTTTTGCGATATGTTGTTCATCACCGGCATAACCCAAAAACCATTCCCTGGCTGAAAAGGCATTGGTCATTGTTTCCTGTGTGGTAAAAGTTTTGGAGGCAACAAGAAACAGGGTTCTTTCTGGTTTTACTTTTTTAAGGGTTTCCAAAAGATGGGTGCCATCTACATTGGAAACATAAAAAGTTTGTATACTTTCTTTCCAATATGGCCTGAGTGCTTCTGTAACCATAGCCGGCCCCAGGTCGCTTCCGCCAATTCCAATATTGATGACATACCTGATCTTTTTTCCCGTAAATCCTCTCCATCTTCCTTCATGGACCTTGTTTGTGAAATTTTTTACCTGCCGGAGAACTTTTTTTACATCTGGCATTACATCTTTTCCTTCGGTAAAAACCGGTTCACCGGAAAAATTTCTCAGTGCCGTATGGAGTACTGACCGGTTTTCTGTTTCATTGATCTTATCGCCATTAAACATGGCATTTATTCCATCTTTTAGTTTTACATCTTCAGCCAGTTTCAATAAAAGAGTTTTGGTCTTTTCGAAAATAATATTTTTTGAATAATCAAAAACAATATCCTGTAAGCATATGGAAAATTTTGAGAATCTTGCTGTATCAGTTTTGAACAACTCTCTCATATGCATATTTTTCATTTCAGAATAATGTGCATTTAATGCCTTCCAGGCCTCAGTCGTTGTTGGGTTAATATTCGGTAACATTTGTTAATATACTATTTAATATCCTGTATAATCCTGCTGGTTCTTTCTATCATATCATGATTTATATCCAAATGCAAAACCAGCCTTACCTGATTTGAAGCTATATCATAACAAAGTATTTCATGCTTTTTTAGCCTTTCCACTAAATCAGCTGCAGGCATTGAATCCTGTAATTCAAAAATAATGATGTTCGTTTCTACCGGGAATATTTCTTTGATAAAGGATTTATTACACAAAGCATCTGCTATTTGCTTTGCATGCAGATGATCTTCATTTAATCTCTCTACATTATTTTTTAAAGCATAAATACCTGCAGCTGCCAAAAATCCAGCCTGTCGCATACCTCCGCCAAATACTTTCCTGATCCGTCTTGCTTTTTTAATAAATACAGAAGAACCTAATAATAAACTGCCTACCGGACATCCAAGACCTTTACTTAAACAAATAGAGATACTATCAAAGATTTGCCCATATTGTTTTGGCGATTCGTTTTTTGCAACCATTGCATTAAAAAGTCTTGCGCCATCCAAATGAAGTTTCAGATTATTTTCTTTACATACTTTATTAATACTAACTAATTCCTGAAAATCATAACAACTTCCGCCTCCACGGTTACTGGTATTTTCTAAACAAACCAAACTCGAATTTGCTTTATGGATATAGTCATTATTAATAGCATTTTTAACTATAATAGCATTTAATCTGCCTCTGTTACCAGCTAAAAGCTTTACTGAAGCGCCGGAATTAAAAGCAATACCACCTGCTTCATACTGGTAAACATGAGAGCTTTCATCACAGATTACTTCATCCCCGGGTTGCGTATGGCATTTAATTGCAATCTGGTTGGTCATGGTACCGGAAGGGCAGAAGAGGCTCTCCTCCATTTTAAAAAGGTCAGCTGCAATTTTTTCCAATTCATTTATGGAAGGATCTTCTCCAAATACATCATCGCCAACTTTTGCATTCAGCATTGATTCTAACATGTCTGCAGATGGCTTGGTTACTGTATCTGATCTGAAATCAATAATCATTAAATAATTTTATCGCAATATAAACTACTACCCGTCGGTGAAAAAGAATAAACTCATTTTAAACACATAATTCTGTGTTTACCGTGAATTAAATGCAACTCACCTGAATGCTATTTCCGGAGGCACAATTCATAATTAGGTTTACAAAAGTTATTAGTGATTCAAGCAGGAATTGCAAAATCTCAGTAATGTAAAGTTCTGAGTGAATGCAAAGGGACTCAATAAGTGATCCACAATCTGGTTTGCCTTTTGTGGATAATTTGGCCCATTGGTACCAAATAGTGAGAAAAAAGTAACCAGAATTTCTATCAAACGTCCCATTGTTTTAGGCAGAATCGGCCACTTATCAATAAATACGGCCATTCATGCTGAAACACTGTACTTGGTATAAACAAGTACTTAATTTTGGACTGTAATACTTAAAAACAAGTACTAATTATAAAAACCGAGAACAAAATGAGAAAATTCATGACTTTACTGATGATTGCTTTAACCTGTTCAATCATCAGCTTGGCACAAACAAAAAAAGGAAAAGTTACAGGGTCAATAATTGACGGCAACACTAAAACGATCGAATCTGCTACTGTTACTTTATTGAAAGCTAAGGATTCTTCAGTCGCAAAATTATCATTTGCAAATAAAGAGGGGGTTTTTGTATTTGAAGATGTAAAGGAGGGAAAGTATTTCGTGTCTGTTTCTCTGATAGGGCATAGCAAAGGATTTTCAGAGATGTTTGAAATATCAGCAGCTAATCTTTCCATTAATTTAAAAACAATTGAACTTTTTCCTGAAGCAAAAAATCTGGCCGGCGTTACAGTAAGCACAAAAAAACCTTTGATTGAGCAAAAAATAGACAGAACGATTGTAAATGTGGATGCAGCCGTTACCAACGTGGGTGCCTCTGCTTTGGAAGTACTTGAAAAGTCTCCAGGTATTTCTATAGATAAAGACGGGAATATCAGCCTGAAAGGCAAACAGGGGGTGCAGATATATATTGACGGACGTCCTACTTACCTGGGTGGAACCGATCTGACCAATTACTTAAGCAACCTGAACAGCAGCCAACTGGATGTAATAGAGATCATGACCAATCCGCCTGCCAAATATGATGCGGCAGGAAACAGCGGCATTATTAACATCAAAACCAAAAAGACAAAACAGGTAGGGTATAGCGGAAATATTTCTTCTTCCTATAGCCAGGCAAGGTATCCGCGATATAATGAATCTGTAAACTTTAATTACAGGAAAAACAAAGTGAATTTTTTTACAACTCTTGGGTATAATAAAAGGCAATCATTTAATGATCTTTCTATACAAAGAAAATTTATTGAATCCAGTACTAAAGAATTGAAATCACATTTTGATCAGGTATCCAGGATAAGAGAAGGCGGGAAATCATATAATGCAAAAGTGGGAATGGATTTTTATGCTTCAAAGAAAACGACACTGGGCGTAGTGTTTACCGGCTTTAATAATCCGAACCATTTCAGAAATAACAGCGATGTTTTTATTTATGATCCCAATAAGGTTCTTTTAAGCAATACACTGGCTGCTACCAGCAATGAGATGAAATGGAAAAATTTCAGTACGAATCTCAACCTGCGTCATGTAATTGACACAACCGGCAAAGAAATAACAGCAGATATTGATTACCTGACTTACAACAGTACAAACACCCAGGACCTGGTAAATGCATATTATGATGCAACCGGAATGCCTACTACTAAAGCAGATACATTATTAGGTAACCTGCCACAGGATATAAAAATTTAT
>CAZOOT010000189.1:0-4602 GCA_964581455.1 uncultured Chitinophaga sp.
TTGATATCCGGGCCAAGAACTTTAATACCCATTCGCTTGCATTCTTCCATGTAGAAAGTGATCTTTTCAATATTTCCTGCATGGTTCAGCACAGCTGACATGTATTCTGCGGGGTAATGAGATTTCAAATAAGCCGTTTGATAGGCTACATAGGCATAGCATGTGGAGTGAGATTTATTGAATGCATATTGTGCAAATGCTTCCCAGTCAGTCCATATCTTCTCCAGTGTATATTCTCCATATCCTTTCTTCTTTGCATTATCAATAAACTGACCTTTCATCTTATCCAGCACCGACTTCTGTTTTTTACCCATTGCTTTTCTCAATACATCAGCATCTCCTTTACTGAAATCTGCCAGTTTTTGGGCCAATAGCATTACCTGCTCCTGGTAAACCGTGATCCCATAAGTTTCTTTCAGGTATTCTTCCATTTCAGGAAGATCATAGGAAATTGGTTCTCTGCCATGTTTGCGTTCAATGAAAGCGGGTATATAGGCAAGTGGGCCCGGCCGATATAGTGCATTCATAGCAATTAGATCATCCAGCCTGTCAGGTTTTAAATCACGTAAATATTTTTGCATACCGGTACTTTCAAACTGGAAAGTGCCAATGGTATCTCCATGCTGATATAATTCAAAAGTTTTTTCATCATCCAAAGGAATTTCATCAATATTGATCTCGATGCCATGATATAGTTTGATAAGTTCAATAGCGTCTTTAATAATAGTCAGAGTCTTTAATCCAAGAAAGTCCATCTTGATGACACCGGCATCTTCTATCACATTTCCTTCGATCTGTGTTAACCACAACTCTGATTCTTTAGAAGTAGCAACCGGAATTAATTCTGTAAGATCTTTTGGGGCAATGATGATACCTGCTGCGTGAATACCGGTATTCCGTACAGAACCTTCAAGAATTTCTGCCTGGTGTAATACTTCACTTTCTATTCCTTTTCCATTATAAAGTTCCCGTAGCTTTTTCACGTTTTCTATTTCATCGGGACCCAGCCCTTCTTTTTCTGTCAAAGATTTTTCACCGTCTTTTACAGTAAGTGGAGCATGTAATACTCTTTTAAGTTCAATGCCGGCTCTTTCCGGAACAAGTTTGGATATGGCTCTGCTTTCCGGCAATGGAAGGTCCATTACCCTGGCCACATCGGCAATACTGGATTTAGCGGCCATAGTACCGTAGGTGATGATTTGGGCCACCTGGTTTTTCCCGTATTTATTAACTACATAATCTATCACTTTCTGCCTGCCTACATCATCAAAGTCAGTATCTATATCCGGCATCGATTTACGATCTGGATTTAAAAACCTTTCAAAAAGTAAATTGTATTTAATTGGATCAATATTGGTAATGCCAATACAATAAGCCACTACACTTCCGGCAGCAGACCCACGTCCCGGGCCTACCATTACACCTATCTCTCTACCCGCTTTAATAAAATCACTTACAATTAAAAAATAACCTGCAAAGCCCATTGTTTTGATCGTGAATAATTCGAACTCTATACGATCCAGTAATTCATCGCCGATTTCAGAATAACGTTTTTTTGCTCCTTCATAAGTAATATGTTTCAGGTATTCCCATTGATTCAGTGAGTCGGGACTTACCTCACCTTTGCCATGCTTTTCCGGCTTGCTGTGCATCTTGAATTTATCTGGTACAGGGAATTCTGGTAACAGAATATCTTTTTTAAGATCGAGTATTGAAATCTTATCTGCAATTTCATTTGTATTATCGATTGCTTCAGGCAAATCAGAAAATACTTTTAGCATCTCCTCTGTTTTTTTGAAAAAAAACTGATCGTTGGGAAAAGCAAATCGTTTGTCTTTGACCATGATATCATCATCAGAGAATTCACGCAGGGCAGGGGTAGCCACTTTTTCCCCGGTATTTATACAAAGTAAAATATCATGTGCCGTAAAATCACTTTGATCCACATAATGTGAGTCATTACTTGCAATAATTTTTACGCCGTATTTCACTGCAAATTTTATGAGCACTTCATTCACTTTGTCCTGCTCTTTCATGCCATGCCGCTGTAGTTCTACATAATAATCTTCACCAAAGATATCCAGCCACCATTTGAATTCTTTTTCGGCAGCATCTTCTGATTTCTTTAATATCAATTGTGGAACCAGTGCACCAAGACAACAGGTAGTGGCTATTAAACCTTCATGGTATTTTAAAATAAGTTCTTTGTCTATGCGGGGATATTTACTGTACAAACCTTCAATAAATCCAAGAGATGTAAGTTTAACGAGGTTTTTATAGCCAGTTTCATTTTTGGCTAAAAGGATCTGGTGATGCCTGGGATCTTTTTCTTCTTTTGTAAATGTTTTTCTGGTCCGGTCTGTTGTTATATAAAATTCGCATCCAACAATTGGTTTTACTTTCAGATTTCCGTTTTCATCTTTATGTTTATGCGCTTCAGCAACAAATTCAAATACACCAAACATATTTCCATGATCTGATATAGCTAATGCCGGCATTTTATCATCTATTGCTTTCTGATAAAGTTTCTGAATTGAAGCGGCTCCGTCGAGTAATGAGAACTGCGTATGTACGTGTAAATGCGAAAATTTCATAGATAATATATCATTAGGGCAAATAGTAATCCATATCAATGGATACTATCTTATTTATAATCAGTAGTTCTATGCAAATAAAAGGGAATGCTTTTTCGTTCAGGCTATTTTTTTGTAAATAATATCCACATTTACAATAAAGATTTTTATTTTTGAAAGCCTCCGGAAAAGTCCTTTTAACTTACCCCGGCAAGGTTTTTGGTGCTACCCTCTGAAATTCAACCTTAGTAAACCAATTCATGTACTGTAAGTTTCTTTTATACTTATTTTTAATAGTAATTCTGTCCAGTTGTGGCAGTTTGAAGACTGCATTTAATGGAAATAAGACAAATGTCGTTGAACAAACCTCTGTTGTTGAAAATAAGGAAGTGAAATTTTTAAAAGAGATTTCTATGCCTTTGGAATCAGTTGCAACAGTTCCGGAAAAGAAAAAAATTGAAACACCGGTAAAACATATTTCAAAACCTACTCAGAATTCATCACAATCAAGATCCATTATATCTGCTGAAGTATCAGCATCACCAATTGAACTGGCCACTCCTTTGCAAGTAAAGTATTCAGTTTTATTAAATACTCCTGTGGAAGACATTATTAATAATAACAAAATGTTTAAATTTATTGATGAATGGTATGGAACCCGGTACCGGCTGGGTGGTACAACAAAAAAAGGGATTGACTGTTCTGCTTTTACACAGTTTTTATTTGCAGATGTTTATGGATTTAATCTTCCAAGAACTGCAAGAGATCAATTTAAAATTACCGACCGGATTTCAAGAACTGATTTAAATGAAGGGGATCTTTTATTTTTTAATACCCGAGGTGGTATTTCACATGTCGGTGTATATCTTCAAAACAATAAATTTGTGCATGCCGCATCCAGCGAAGGTGTGATGATCAGTGACATTTTTGACGATTATTGGGTTCGTCGTTTTATTGGTGTTGGAAGAGTTAAAGAACAGCCAGTTATTGCAAGTGGTCAGTAATACTATTCCCTTTTTTATCTTGAAAAATTACACTGTTTTATTTACCGGATCAGGGCGTTTGTTTATTTTTCTTTAATTTATCCTTGAACACTTTTTCAAATTTTTCCAGTTTTGGTTTGATAACAATCGCACAATACGGGTTTTTATTTTTATTATTTGCATAATATTCCTGGTGGTAGGCTTCAGCTGTATAAAATTTTGTAAATGGTTCAATAGTGGTGACTATTGGCTTTTGAAAAGCCCCGCTTTTATTTAATTCAGCTTTATACATTTCAGCTTTCGATTTTTGTTCTTCGTTGTGAAAGAAAATAACACTACGATATTGCGTACCAACATCAGCACCCTGGCGGTTTAAAGAAGTGGGATCATGTACCTGCCAAAACACTTCCAGTAATTCATCAAATGTAATCGTTGCAGGATCATAAACGATCTGCACACACTCTGCATGGCCGGACTCCCCGGTTCCTATTTCATTATAAGTTGGATTTTCAAGGTGCCCGCCGGAATAGCCTGAAACTACAGAGATCACTCCCTCTAATTGCTCAAAAATGGCTTCAGTACACCAGAAACAACCAGTGCCCAGTAATGCAGTATCGGTTTTTCCGGTAAATGCAGGTTCAGATTTTTCAGTTGTTTTATTCTTGTTCATTTTTTTATCTTGATTATTGAGTTGTGCACAGGAAATGAGTGAGCTGATAACAGTAAGACCAATAACGCCTGTAATTTTCATAAAGATTAAATATGTTTTTTTAATGTTCATTTTTGCTTTACTATGCAATTTACAATGAATTCACAGTTCTGGATTGTAAGAATTATGACAATGTCCGGCCTTTTAGAGAATATTAACAACAGGATAGAGAAAGATGAAAATAAAACGTCTCCTGATCAGAGACGTTTTAGCTTGCCGTAAAGGCAGGTGTTTTTAGTTGTATAGCGATTTATGAATCTGAGTGTATGTATTTTTCAAGATAACCTTTAGTATCTTTTTTTTCAAGTATTGTTTCTTTAACCACATCACTCATGCT
>CAZOOT010000190.1:0-4557 GCA_964581455.1 uncultured Chitinophaga sp.
TATTGATCTGCAGCCGGAACAAGTGGATATTTTGATTGCTCAACTGGCTGATGCGGGATTCGATGGATTTGAGGAATCGGAAAACAGGTTGGAAGCATTTATTTCGGGATCTGCTTATAACAGATCATTGGTAGAGGAAATTACTTTTAAATATCAGATTACATTTAAAGAAACAAACGTAGAAAATATTAACTGGAACCAGCTTTGGGAGTCAAATTTTCAACCGGTAATTGTAGGCAATTTCGTTGCTATTCGTGCAGATTTTCATGAGCCAATTAAAGAAGTAAAACATGAGATAATCATAACTCCCAAAATGAGTTTTGGCACTGGTCATCATGCAACAACCTATATGATGATTGAGCAGATGAGGGAATTGGATTTCAAAGGAAAAAATGTTTTTGATTTTGGAACTGGTACAGGTATTCTTGCTATACTGGCAGAAAAATCAGGTACCGCTAATATCCTGGCAGTTGATAATGATGATTGGAGTATTGAAAATGCAAAAGAAAATATTAAAAGAAATGAATGTCATAAAATAAATATCACCAAAGCATCAGATGCCGGAACTGGAGGTAATTTCGATATCATTCTTGCAAATATTAACAGAAATGTGATACTTGAAAATCTTTCAGCTTTAAAAAATCAATTTGCTGAAAATGGCTTATTATTGATCAGTGGAATTATTGAGGAAGATAAAGCAGAAATTTTAAAAGCAACTACTCTACTGAAACTAGATCTTAAGGGAGAGTTGATAAAAAACAGGTGGTTATGTTTAAAATTTCACAGTTAACAGGTTATTAACCGTTTTTTATAAACAACTACATTCTTTCAATTAATGTATATTTGTCATCCAACTTTAACCAGGCTCACATGAACGAAGTTTTATTGATCGTTCTCGCATATCTGATTGGCAGCATTCCCTCATCTGTTTGGGTAAGCAAATACTTGTTTGGTATTGATATACGGGAATATGGAAGTGGTAACGCAGGGGCTACCAATACCTTTCGGGTATTAGGTCCTACATGGGGAACTTTTGTGATGATTGCAGATATGCTGAAAGGTATCATTGCAGTGAATCTGATTTATCTCCTCCCTTATTATCTTGATCACTCTACACAAATGACCAATCTGCAGATTGGTTTAGGGCTTGCGGCTGTTATCGGACATATTTTCCCGATATGGGCAGAATTTCGCGGAGGAAAGGGTGTAGCAACAGTTTTTGGAATGGTATTAGGCATTCAGCCAATTGTTGCTATTTGCTGTGTAGGTGTTTTTTTACTGGTATTGTATTTAACAAGATTTGTCTCATTAAGTTCAATATTAGCAAGCATTGCGTTTCCAATTTTTATATTGGTAATTTTTAATGAGCCCGAAGACCTCTACCGGGTATTTGCAATTGCAGTTGCCTTAATGGTACTGATCACTCATCAGAAAAACATTGGCAGAATACTTCAGGGAGGTGAAAGCAAGGTTCCTATTCTTAAACACAGGGACAGACGTCGTCAGCGCCGTCGAGATGCATCCAACAGAAACAAGCTTTAATAAGGCATTAACTTTTTCCAAAGTTTTTATTTTTACACCTGACTAATTTGGTATAATCATTGAATTATATAATAAAAACCAGATTACTATGATTAAAATAATTACTTCAATTTTTCTTATAGCTATTATAACAATTTCCTGCAGCAGGAATGCGGTGACTGGCCGTAGCCAATTTAAATTACTGCCAGAATCGGAATTACAATCAATGGCGTCAGGCCAATACTCACAATTTCTTGCTTCAAATAAAATAGTCAATACATCAACCAGCAAAGATGCTGAAATGGTTAAGAGAGTAGGAAAAAGAATTACAGCAGCTGTTGAGAAGTATTATAAATCTATTGGGAAACCTGAAATTTTAAATGGATTTAAATGGGAATATAATCTTGTAGAAGATAAGGCCATCAATGCCTGGTGTATGCCTGGTGGAAAAATTGTAGTCTACACCGGGTTGCTGCCGGTCACTCAAAATGAAGCTGCGCTTGCAGTTGTTATGGGACATGAAGTATCTCATGCTATTTTTCAACATGGAAATGAAAGAATGAGCCAGATGCTGGGTGCACAGTTAGTTGGTACCGGATTACAAGTTGCAGTTATGAATAAACCGGCAGAAACACAAAATGCTTTTTTAACAGCATTTGGAATAGGAGCACAAGCTGGAGTATTGTTACCCTTTTCAAGGAAACATGAATTGGAAGCTGATCGTTTTGGCTTATGGTGGGCTGCCATGGCGGGCTATAATCCACAGGAAGCAATTCCCTTGTGGCAGCGAATGGAAAAAGCCGGTGATGGAACAAAGCCTCCGGAATTTCTAAGTTCACATCCAAGTGAAGGAAGAAGGATTGCTCAACTCAATAAATATATGGAGGAAGCACTTAAATTGTATAAACCAATGGCTAATTGACAATTAGAAAAGTTTATTAATCTTCTTGATTTATGCTCAAATCCCGCTATTTCTTCAAAAAAACGGGATTTAGTTTTAAAATGGCTAGTATCGCAAGTTATTATTCTTTACCTTTGTGACCCGCAATTTTGTGTACACTGGAGCCAGACCACGAACCGGGACGGTTTCGGAAACTCTTAAACAAGTTTTTTAAAGTATGTCACAAACGATTTTTGAAAAGCTGCAATTAGCAGACGAAAAGAATCTTCTTATTCAGGGATTACCTTCTTCCATCGAAAAACAGTTCAGCAAACTTTCATTTGCAAAGAATGTTACGCCTTTATTAAAGACACGTAAAATTGACTTTGCACTTGTTTTTGCCGTTAACGAAAATCAGCTTAACAGCATTTTGAAAGAAGTAATGCCTGCTTTAAAAGATGAAACCAAGTTCTGGGTAGCATCCCCTAAATCAACTTCTAAAATTGTAACCGATCTTTCACGTGAATGTAGCTGGCAAAAATTAACTTCTGCCGGTTATGAATGTGTAGAGCAGGTTACTTTAGATCATGTTTGGATTGCTAACCGCTACAGCAATGCTGATGATGTGCAGGAAATAAAGATCAGCCGTAGAGAAACTGCTGCGATTGTTGCCTAAAAACTTAATGTGAAAAGTAAAGTAACCATGATATTTGCATGGTTACTTTTTTTATGCCTTACCTGAATATAGAAATAAAAGCAAGATGTAAGGATCCTGGGTTCATAAGGAAATACCTCCAGGATCATCATGCAGAATTTATAGGTACCGATGAACAATCTGATACATATTTTAACGTATCAAACGGAAGGCTGAAATTAAGAGAGGGGCTTATTGAGAATAACCTTATTTACTATAACAGGAGTAACGAGGCAACTCCTAAAAGTTCCCATTTTCAATTAATAAAATTAGAACAAGCAAAAGAAATAAAAGATGTATTGACCCAATCTTGTGGGATAAAAATTGTTGTTTATAAAAGACGGGAGATCTATTATATTGAAAACGTAAAATTTCACATTGATGAATTGGATAGATTGGGGTCATTTATAGAAATAGAAGCGGGAAATTTCCTTGCAGACAAAACTGAAAGCGAACTCCGGGAACAATGTAATTTTTATATAAAGGAATTTGGTATCAGGGCAGACGATCTTGTGGCAGAATCTTATAGTGATCTTTTAATGCAAAAAGAAAATGTTATTTAATGATTACAGAACCCAGCTTTTCCGAAATCTCTTTTTCCATTTTTTTCAGATGTGCATGAGTTTGATTAAGATGCTGGTATTCTTCCGGAGTATGTGGTTTTTCCAGATCTACCTGGTTCTCCAGCATCAACCTTTTAATTTTTCTCAGTTTAAAATAATTAACAGCTGACTCTACTTCATGTAAAGTATTGTCCTCATCCATTTTTAAAAACTTCATCAATTCGGTTTCATTTCCAACTGTAATTGACCTTAAGAAATCTTCATAGCTCTGCTCAAATAATTTTTTCTGGTACCCGGTTGACTGGCTGAATTCTCTTCTCCAGTGTTCACTTTCCTCATAAGGGAAATTTAACAGCGAAACTGCAAAAGCACTTATGGATGAGTCTTCATGATAAACAAATTGATTCTTGGAAACATTCCTGCCATTTTCTTCAATGGCTCGCTTGTATTCCTTTATCAACCTGATCACATCTGCATTGTCAAAAAGGCTTTCGTCCAGGATCTCTTCAAACATATACTCGGCTATCAATCCTTTTTCCCAATCTTTATTTCCGAACTCAAGTAATACACGGGCAAATTCCTTTTCCTGCAGATCATCTTTAAACAATAGAGTGAATGTGGCGTCATCATAATCTGTACTTGCAGCTTTCTTTGCATTTTCTTCATGATGTTTTGCTTCTTCAAAAGGCAAAGATTTTTCCTGGGTCGAAATACGATTGCGGATAAACTTATTCACCAAAGCATGCATGCCACCCTCATCTATTTTTAATAGTTGGGAGCATTGCTTGATATAGTCCTGTTGTTTGGTAAAATCTTCCGCTTTATTGATCTTGGAAATCGTTTCAGCCACCTGGTTTACTACTTCAGCTTTTTTTGTACTGTCTTCACCGGCATCTTTC
>CAZOOT010000191.1:0-4542 GCA_964581455.1 uncultured Chitinophaga sp.
TGTCAATGGTTTCAAGATTATGTTTCAATCCAATGTTATAATCATTGATATCATGAGCCGGTGTGATCTTCAGTGCTCCTGTTCCAAATTCTTTATCTACATATTCATCAAATATTACCGGAACGATCCTGTTAACTAAAGGAACAATAACTTTTTTGTCTTTGAAATTAGCATAGCGTTCATCAGAAGGATTCACACATACTGCGGTGTCGCCCATTATTGTTTCCGGTCGTTGTGTGGCTATGACTATGAAGTCTGAAGTTTGAGGACTGATATCTGACTTCTGACTTCCGACTTCCGACTTCTGACTTCCGGCTTCCGACTTCGGATCAACAACTAAATATTTTACATAATACAACTTCCCCTGAATTTCTTTATGCTCTACTTCTTCATCACTCAAAGCCGTTTTTGCAGAAGGATCCCAGTTAATCATACGGGCACCACGATAGATGAGTCCTTTATTATATAAGTCAACAAATACTTTGATAACAGCTTTGTAATAGTGATCATCCATGGTAAAATTTACCCGGTTCCAATCCACACTGCAACCCAGCTTCTCTATTTGGTGGTAAATGATGTTGCCATATTTTTCTTTCCACTCAAAAGCATGTTTTAAAAATTCTTCCCGGTTCAGGTCAGCTTTTTTAATTCCTTTTTCAGCTTCAAGCATCTGCACCACTTTGGCTTCAGTGGCAATGGAAGCATGATCACTGCCGGGCACCCAGCAGGCATTGTATCCATTCATTCTTGCCCTGCGCACAAGTATGTCCTGCACGGTTTCATTCAAGGTATGCCCCATATGCAATACGCCGGTTACATTGGGCGGAGGTATTACTACGGTAAACGGGGGACGATCATCCGGCTTTGAATTAAAATATCCTTTGGCTTTCCATTGAGTGGTCCATTTTTCTTCGGCCGATTTGGGTTCAAAATTCTTGCTGAGTTCCATAATTGAGTCGCAAATTTACCGGGTTTTGCTTCAACGGGGAAACATTTGAGAGTAAGAATGAAATTATTATGAGAAGGAGATATCTTAAATTAACTGTTGTCTTCAGATTCTATTTTTTTCATTACTTCTTTACAGATATAGGTTTTTCCATTATGCACTGCTTTTATCCCTTCTATGATCTCTTCGATGGGTGAGGTTTTTGTAAGGTATCCTTTTGCTCCCAGTTCCAGCATATGATGCGCATAGGCAGGTTGGTTTTTTACTGAAAGGCCTATTATTTTTTGTTCGGGATTATTTTTTAAAACATTCTCTGTTACATATAATCCATTTACAGGCGACATGTTGATGTCAACAAGTATGATATCAGCAGTTAGTGTCCTTACCGCTTCAATGGCTGTAACGCCGTCTTCAAAGTCTGCTATTACTATAAATTGTTGGGAGCTCTCCAGGTATTTTTTATATAAATTCCGGATTATCTTGTGGTCATCCACCAGGATGACAGAGATAGGTGTTTTATTCATTTGGTATGATTAACTTATGTTCAAAAAAATTTAATGGCCTTAGCATAAAATTTTAAAGATGAAGTAATTCACAGGGGGGTCGAACTTTTCGAATTTTCGTTGATTTTTTTCAAACACCTGACTCGAACAAAGATTTTTATATTTTTTACGTTAGTAAAAATACTGTAAAGCTAAAGTAGATATACGAGGTTATATTGCCAAGTAATTTTACCACTTATTTTACAAAACTCTGATTATCTAATTGTAATCTAATATCTGGTCATTGATTACAAAAAGAAATAAGGAAAGAATTCATCAATAGTTGTGATTGGCAATTTTGTTTAAGTCGTTAAATATCAAAGATTAAATTTTTCAATTATCAAAGAAATATAATTGATGGTATTCACTGCTTTAATTCATTTCTTTGCTGACTTTCAATAAATACTATTATTATGAAAAGAGACTTATTTAAATGGCATAGCCCTTCACTGAATAAAGAAATGCCAATTGTGACTTATGGAGATTTTGGGTTTGCACTTTTACTGGTACCAACTGCAGCTGCCGATTACCTGGAATATGAACGTTTTCAATTGATGGATCACCTGGCTCCTTTTATTAATTCAGGGAAAGTAAAAGTGTTTTCAATAGACAGTATAAATAATGAAAGCTGGCTGAATAATGAAATGGATCCGAGACATAAATCTATCCGGCATCAGCAATGGAATGATTATGTTTTTAATGAAGTAGTTCCATTTATTAAAACGAATACCAGCCAGGAAACCCCGATAATCACCTGCGGAGCATCATTCGGCGCCTTGCATAGTATGAATTTGTTTTTAAAAAGACCAGATATCATCAATGGTGTAATTGCCATGAGTGGTGTGTACGATCTTTCAGAATATACCAAAGGATATTTTGATGACGATGTTTACTTCAATAGTCCCTGGCATTATATTCCAAACCTGAGTGACCATTCAATCCTGGAGCAGATCAGGAAAAGCAATCACATTCACATTCTTACCGGCAGTGGTGCATATGAAGATCCGGCAAGCAGTGGCAGGTTTGCAAAAATTCTTTATGATAAAGGGATCAATTATGAACTGGATATCTGGGGAGAAGACTGGAAACATGACTGGCCCACCTGGCGTACAATGCTGCCTCAGTATCTTGGCTCCAGGTTTTAAAAAATGATCATTATCTGTTTAATGTTGATTTATCTCAGGATTTTTTCTGATTTAATAGTATATTATTGGAAACACTTTAATAATTACTATTATGAAAAATCAAAACGACTCAATAAAAAATTATGTTGTCTGGATCGATAAGAAAAAAGCTGTGATCGGTTTGTTTGATGAGTCAGGTGCTTATAATCATTCCACTTTATTATCAGGTATAGAAACAAGGACCCGGTTCCCGGGAGAAAAATCCAATAAAGTGAGATTAATTACCAGTAAAAGAACAAAAGAAACCAGTGAAGAAAGAAGAATGGACCAGGAACTGGTACTGTTCTGTAGTAAAATAGTTAAACAGGTTCAGGATGCCAGTTCATTATTTATTATCGGGCCTTCTGAAACAAAGTCAGTCTTGAAAAAAATATTAACCGGTAAAAAAGAATTTGAAACCATTCCGGTAAAAGTTCAAAATGCAGATAAATTGACGCAGGCAGAAATTAAAACAAAAGCAGCCCGGCATTTCAAAGTAAAATTGAGACAAACTACTAGCCGGCCACTCACATACTGACCTTTATAGCAATTTTTTCAGTTGATCAATAAATAATCCCCTGTCTAGCATTTTGGCACCCAGGCTTTCCAAATGTTCAGTATATACCTGGCAATCGATCAGTTCGACACCTTCAGATTGCAAATGTTTTACATAATTTATAAAAGCAAATTTACTGGCATTGGTTTCCTTGCTGAACATGCTTTCACCAAAGAAGACTTTTCCAAGTTTTATTCCATATAAGCCGCCAACTAACTTTTCTTCTTTCCATACTTCTGCACTATGAGCATATCCTTTTTTATGTAAAAGCGTATATGCTTTTTTTACTTCATCCGTGATCCATGTACCTTCCTGTCCTTTCCTTGGAGTTGTTTTACAATTATTAATGACCTCTTCAAAAGCTTTATTGATTGTAAAACGAAATTCATCTTTTTTTAAAACCTGCTTCATGCTCCTGCTTACTTTTAATTCTTCAGGAAATAAAACAAATCTTGGATCCGGACACCACCATAGAATATGTTCTCCTTCATACCATGGAAATATTCCGTTTTTGTAGGCAAGCAATAATCTTTCTGTGGAGAGATCACCACCAATGCCAAGTAAACCATCCGGCTCAGCTAAATGGACTGGTGGAAAAGCAAGTTCTTTATCTATTATAAATAAAGGCATGTAAACAAATTACAAATATCAAATCTCAAATTCCAATAATTAATTAAAGGGTGAAAAGGCGAATTGACCAGAACTGATTTTTCTGATTTAATAATAACCCGTGATTTGTGTTTTGGATATTAACCTGCAATAACTTCAACAGTTGCATTGATTCCTCTATCAGTTATGGCATCACACTGGGGCTTCAGGTCATCGTAAGAACCTTGTTTTACTGCATATTTACCATGATAATGGATAATATAGGCGCATTGTTCTGCCTGTTCATAACTATGTCCGCAAACTTCTACCAGGGTTTCTATTACCCATTCAAAGGAGTTGACATCGTCATTCCATAATATGAGGTTACAGGGCTCTTCGAAACTCGTCAGGAGATCAGTTTCTTCCTCGTTTTTTGATTTAATATTGAACTTTGGCGTCATCATCTTTTACAAATGTAAAAATATTTTCATAAGTGCTTTATAAAATCACTGATTAATTAAATAGGTGTAAATGAAAAAACCCTGCTTCTTGCAGGGTTTAAGTGGGAGTTGACGGGTTCGAACCGCCGACCCTCTGCTTGTAAGGCAGATGCTCTGAACCAGCTGAGCTAAACTCCCTTGAGAACGTAGTGAAGCTAACGTTTTTCAGGACGGCAAAGATAGGGGTGTGGCAGTTTTCAGACAAAATATTTTTAACCTATTTTAGTTTCAAATTCATTGAATGGCA
>CAZOOT010000192.1:0-4528 GCA_964581455.1 uncultured Chitinophaga sp.
ATTGGGTTTACTTTTAATAAACTCGTTTAATAACTAGCAACTTGAATTAATTAAGTTCAGGTTCTCTGAGATCAACAGCATTGTAGTTTTTGATCACATTATATAATGTATCTCTTTCCACGGGTTCTTTTTTAACCTGCTTAATCAGCGTGACAAGCTCGGAAGTTGTCATGGATGGGGTTTGTTCTTCTGAGCCTGCCATGGAATAGATCTTGGTGGTATCGTCAATAGTGCCGTCAATATCATTTACCCCAAAGGCAAGGGAAAGTTGGGCGTTTTGCCGGCCCAGCATGGGCCAATAAGCTTTCAGGTGAGGGAAATTGTCCATGAAAATTCTGGCCACAGCATACAACCGCATATCCTCTGTAATGGTAGATTCGGAAATATGGCTCATGTCATTGTCCCTATTTCTGAATTTAAGGGGGATAAACGTATTAAAACCCATTGTTTTGTCCTGGAGGTCTCTCAGCCTGCTCATGTGGTCAATCCGGTGAAAATAGCTTTCTATATGCCCATAAAGCATGGTGGCATTGCTGTGCATACCCAATTTATGGGCCGTTTCATGGATCTTCAACCAACCTTCCGCATCTACTTTATCGACACAGATCTGTTTCCTGATTTCGGGATGAAAAATTTCTGCTCCACCACCCGGCAATGAATCCAAACCGGCCTCCTGTAAAAATTTTAAACCTTCTTCATTACTCATTTTTGCTTTGCGAAACATATAATCCAGTTCTACAGCCGTATAGCCTTTAATATGCAGGCCGGGCCTGTGTGCTTTTATTTTTCTCAGCAGTTCTGCAAAAAAATAAAGATTCATTTTGGGATGAACACCACCCACGATATGTACTTCCGTCACTGGTTTTCCATCATAACTTTTTACTATATCCAGCATTTGTTTTTCTGAAAGCTCCCAGCCATCTTCTTTATGTGCATATAACCGGGAGTAAGAACAGAAATTACAACTGAATACACAAACATTGGTGGGTTCTATATGAAAATTTCTATTGAAATAAGTTTTGTTCCCATGTAGTTTTTCCCGGATATAATTAGCGAGTGATCCAAGAAAAGGCAATGACCCTTTTTCAAAAAGCAAAAGGCCATCCTCATCCGATATTCTCTCAGCGGCCAATACTTTTTCTCTGATCGTATTTAATTCTTTTGGAAGTTTAATAGAAGTGAGCAGGCTGTTTGTCATTTACACAATTTGTAGTGCAAAGTTAAGTACAATCAAAATATTTTGGTTTGACTTATGAATGTAAGATTTAATTGAACCACATAGTAACATAGGAGGCACATAGTGGATCACATAGGATTTACTACAAAGAGATCTTCTGCAATGAATTCTATTGTGTCTTCGTGTTTCTAAATAATATGCTATTAAAAAATCAGAGGAGCGAAAATCAATACTTTACTATCGGCACTTTTACATTCCTTGATTTATCATCATAACCAAGAAATACTGTATAAATACCCGCAGCTTTATTGCTCAGATTTATTTCAACCTCTTTGGCTGCATTGCCGGCAACTTTTCTTGACCATACCAGCTGCCCGGAGGAATTGTAAACATTGATGAATTTTAAATTAGTTGGCGTTTGAAAATGCCAGACATTTACTCTGTCCCTGAATGGTACAGGATAGAGGATATAACCTTCTTTTTTCAATCTGTCGGGGAGGATCTCTGTTCTGAAACGAATATCATCAAGGAATAAATTATTCTCTGAATTTCCGTGGAAGCGGAATGCGAACTGCACCAATGATTCATTGTTGCTCAGCAAACCTCCCAGATCAATTGAGTCTTTTCTCCATTGATTGCTGTTGGGAAAAAATTCAATTAACGGATTTGTGGGAGAATTTACGGTTTGTAATTCTGTTCCAAATTTTTTATAGATCGTTTGAAAAGTATTGCCGCAATCTTTTGAAAGAAGTACGGATAATGTATCCGGCCTGGTACCGGGAGTGCCCGGGATATTTTTATTAATGGTGGCAAGGTTGAAGGTCAGGAATACTGAGTCAATACTTGAATAAAAATAATTAGGCATTAAAAGATCATCAAACCGATTTTGTGTTGTATTTGTAAAATCGTTGAACCAGGCCGATCCGGGATTCTTTTTTCCGATTGTAGCATGCCTGGCCCAGGTCATATCATTATCAGGATTATTAATATTCCAGTTTGCCGGAGGGAAAACACTATTTGTAAACTCCTCTGTAACTCCTCCCTGCAAATCATAAACATTAAATACCTGGTATGGTTTTATAAATTTATCATTGGTAATATCCTGGTCGGTTGCATTATTTGGCTCCGAAGTATACACATGCAAGCTATGCATGCCGGCTGTACCAAGACTAATAGTTGGTAATGTGACTATGGCTGTCTGGTTCCTTGGCAGGTCGCCTGACCATACAATTGTTCTAATAGTGCCGGTGCCATCTACCTGGTAATTGATATTAACGGAAGTCAGGTTGTTCTTACCAAAATTTTTAATAACGACTGATGGAGCAGTTGAAGTCACACACATCTTTGATTGTGGATTATTAACTCCAATAACTCCTGCATCAATAGTTGGGAATATTTTTTTGTCAACCAGTATATCATCCAGGTAAAAATTATTTCCATTCTGGTTGATCAGCCTGAACCGGACAATAATATTCTTTGATGGAATAAAAGAACTTAAGTTGATGGATTTATTTTTCCATTGACTTCTTGCAGTTGGAAGCCAGGGAGCGGTAATGGATATTGGTGCTTCTGTAAAATCAAGGTCTGCCGGGTTATTATACACATTCGTAAATGTGTATCCGCAATTGGTAGAAATAGCTACCTGCAAAATTTCATTGGGTGCCCCGGTCTTGTTTTTATAGCTTCCCCAGAAACTTACCCATAATGAATCTGCCAGTCCAATAGGAAGATTAGATGAAATCAAATCATCAGCCTGTGATACTGATAAATAATTATAGTGATCAATAATAGCACTTGCATTTCCATTTACAGATACACCTGCAGTATTTCTTTGCCAGGTTAAATTATTATCGGGGTTTATCCTTGTCCAGTTTGCCGGGGGGAAATTGCTTCCTTCAAAACCTTCAGATAGGGGCAGGCTTGCAGTAGGCCAAAATGATGCTGATCCGTTTGCAATTACATTTTTACAATCATTTGAAGGAACCGGGTCAATGGCTCCATTTGGATTTTTTGTACAAACCGTTATTGAATTTTGCCCAACATTTAAATTAACTGAATTCAAATTTAATGTGGCAGAAGCTGTAGGAGCAAGGTTACCAGTCCAGTTAAACGATTGTACCTGGATATTATTTACTTCTACTGTAATGGTAACAGAAGTTAAATTATTTGCACCCAGATTTTGTATAGTAATGGATAGAGGAGTTGTAGGCCCGAGGCAATCAGAAAAATTAGCAGGCGTATTGATGACTGAAACACTGGCATCATTTGGTAATGGAACAACTGGCTGGCATCCGTTGGAAGATAACAAACCCGGACGGAAAAGTGTGAGTGCCTGATCGGCTCTCAAATTCTGGCCATTTGTAAACATTGTCATACATCTGTCTTCTGTATAATCCATAAAATTTTGATACATCCTGCCCGGAGGAGTAGGAGAGGAACAACCCGTGGACCGGGTTCCGGTAGGACAATCATAAGTTGGGTCTGCTTGCAACGGTGTATCATCCAGGCCCGGAGTATTTGGAAAATCGTCTCCGCAACTAGTACTTCCCCAGGGATGTAATAACCAGAAAAAATGTCCCAATTCATGTGTCAGTGTACGGCCATTATTATACGGAGCTTCATTACCGCCAGGCAAAGTGCCTGCTAGTACAACCACACCCTGTTCTGCAGAAATTGAGCCCGGAAAAGTGCCATAGCCCAACAGACCAGAAGGAAGGTCGGCAATCCAAACATTCACATATTTATCCGTATCCCATGCAGTGCTTCCACCTTGTGCATTATATTTAATAGGGTCGCCTGCCCTGGTAGTTGATTGCACAGATGAGGTAACCCTGACGATTCCATTGGTAACGGTATTGTTTGGGGTTCGTTTTGCCAGGCAAAATTGAATTTTTGAATGTCCTCTCACTGAATAAAAAGGTGAACCATTTGCACTATCTGCATTCAATCCCGAATAATCTTCATTGATCCGGTTCAATTGAGCCAGTATCATTGAATCGGTAACTGTAGCCTGGTTGGAAACCACTACGTGAAATACAATAGGAATGTTGATGAAAGAGGCAGTTCTGTGTTCATTTAAATAGCTTTCCTGTTTCATGATCTTTGAAACTGCTTCGCCCAACATGTTTTCATTTTTCCTGTATTGGTTCCGGTATTCAGCAGAATTGTTGCTCACAGTATTATGCCAAATTTGTGTACCACACCTGTCTTTTTTGTTTATTGAAGCGGGATTAATTACTTGCTGAGAGAAAGAAACAGAAAAGCTCAGTAAAAAAAATGCAAGAAATATATTAATTGTAATTTTTACCAAGACGCTTTTTTTGGGGTGAAGGATAATGCATTTTAATGACA
>CAZOOT010000193.1:0-1705 GCA_964581455.1 uncultured Chitinophaga sp.
GATATCCGGAACAAATGATCAGTTATAAATTTTCAATAACTCCCGCCTGGTGGCAGACATGGTGGTTCAGGATTACAGTCGGACTATTGATTATCGGGTTATTAATTACGGGATTTCGTTTTTATTACAGAAGAAAACTTGAAAAAGAAAAAGCTCTATTGGAAAAACAACAAGCCATCGAAAAAGAAAGAACAAGAATTGCAACCGATATGCATGATGATCTTGGAGCTGGTTTATCGAGGATAAAATTTTTAAGCCAGTCGTTGCTCAAGAAAAATAAAGATGAGCATGTAAATAGTGAGCTGGAGAAGATCACAAACTTTTCAGACGAGATGTCAGAAAAAATGGGTGAGATCATTTGGGCGTTGAATGAGAAAAACGATACCATAGCCGACCTGATTGCCTATACACGATCCTATGCCGTGGAATATCTTGCCAATCACAATATAGAATGTGAAGCCGATACGCCTCTTCATTTACCAGGTACATTCATCACCGGCGAAATGAGAAGGAATATTTTTTTATCAGTAAAAGAATGTCTTCATAATATCGTAAAACATGCTGAAGCTTCTAAAGTATTTTTTTCAGTACAATTGAATGGTGATATGCAGATCATCATTCACGACAATGGAAAAGGAATTGACTGGAATAACCAGAGAGCTTTTAGTAACGGCATCTATAATATTGAGAAGCGAATGAAAGAAATTGATGGTTCGGTAAATATTCTGAATGAGAACGGCGCCAAAGTTTTATTGAACATACCAATAAAATTATAACGTTTGTCCTATTGATAAAAGAAACTTTGACCAGTAATTTTAATCACAAATGTCCATAAGAGTTTCAATAGTGGAAGACCTTACCGAAGTAAGAGACGGTCTTGCCGAATTAATATCTTCTGACAGGGAGCTTTCCATGGTGGAAAGTTTTGAAGATGCCGAATCGGCTTCGGAAAAATTACCACAGCTGCAGGCTGATATTGTGATCATGGACATCAACCTGCCCGGCATGAGCGGCATTGAATGTATCAGACGTATTAAAGAAAAATGCCCCGGCACTCAATTCATGATGTTCACCGTTTATGAGAATGATGAAAAAGTAGTACAGGCTTTACAGGCGGGAGCCACAGGATACCTGCTGAAAAGAACAGAGCCGGACCGCATTTTAGAAAGTATCAAAGAGCTGAACCAGGGCGGCTCGCCAATGAGCAGCAGCATTGCCCGCAAAGTGTTAAACATTTTTTTATCTGAAAAAAAAATTACAAAGAAAGAGATACTCTCCAACAGAGAAAATGAAGTGCTTGAGTTACTGGCCAATGGTTTATTATACAAAGAGATCGCCGAACGGCTTTTTATCAGTCTTGGTACGGTGCGCCAACATATACACAACATTTATGAAAAGCTTCATGTAGGCAACCGCACTGAGGCCGTCAATAAATATTTTGATCGCAACTGATTCCCTCCCGACTATAACTTTCGTTATAACAAATTCTGACTATTAGCCTATTGATTCAGCCCGCCTGAGTCTATAAGTTTGGTATGTTAATGTGCCAACTTAGCAAAATGCACAGTCTCATTGAAAGAATTGCTCCATAACAAACTGTCTAATTTATGAGAAATATCCTTCTGTTGATGGTTGTTCTGATTCTATCAATTGCCGCCAGGACACACACCGCCACGATTAGTCCGTCTGGAACAGTTACCATATG
>CAZOOT010000193.1:1728-4387 GCA_964581455.1 uncultured Chitinophaga sp.
CACTTATCAATGGTTTCTGAATGACAGAATTATCGACGGTCAAACCACTTCGCAAATAACAGTGACATCAAGTGGAAAATATACCGTTAAGATTGGAACAGCAACTACAGCTGTAACCTCTCAGCCAACTATTATAAATTTTGTCGCGATGCCACGGGTAAGCATTACTTACAAAGACAAAACGGCTGACATCTGCATCACGGGTTCGCTTGAAGTGGCGTCACTTATCTGTGGTATAAGAACGGGGACCTCATTCCCGGCGCTGATCAACAAAATTATATAGCAACCGTAGCAGGCAGCTACAAGGTTCAGATAACACCCCTGGATAAAAGGTGTACGGTAAGTTCTGATCCTGTAGTAGTCACAAACTCCTGCGGGAATTAACCAGGTTTGAGTCGTGTTTTACGACAGCTTATTCAAGGAAGACTAAGATAACATTATAAAAAGGAAGTATGAAAAAAAGAATTATTGTTTGCGTTCTAATCATTGAATGCTGTTTACTTAATAGCGCCGCGATGGCGCAAAAAGCTCCGCGTCAAATTCCCGATCAATACATCGTTGTTCTAAAAGAATCGGCTGTAAAGCCTGTCACAAAACAAGAAAAGAAAAATGATGATCGGGAACAAAAGTTCAAGGACAATCAGAGTGCAAGGGAAAACAATATGACAAAATTGAAAGAAATACGATCAAAGAAAAATATAAATGAGAATACTGTAAAACATAATTACACCGATGTAATTGTAGGTTTTTCAGCAAAACTTTCAAAGGAGGAAGCAGAAGAACTAAAGAAGGATCCCGATGTGGAAGGAGTTTATCCGGATATGGAACTGAGTTTTATAGTACCCGAGATTAAGTTGAACGAGACAATATTCGAATCTCCTGACTGTTTTCTCACCACTGCCGGAGGAGCCGGAGATGGATCCACTAACGGGAAATGGATTTGGATTCTTGATAATGGGATCGACCTTTCGCATCCTGATCTTAATGTGGTAACGAAAATAAGAAACGTAAACTATGCCGTTTCATTTGTACCTGACGAGCCTTCACCAACCGGTTGGCATGAACACGGAACAATGGTGGCCGGTATAGCTGCTGCAAAAAATAATGGAGTAGGAATGACGGGAGTTGCCGCCGGGGCAAAAGTTGTTCCGGTAAAAATTGCCAAAGGAATTCTTTGGCAGGATTCGTGGTTGATTGCTGGTTTGGATCACGTTTCAAAATATGGAGTTGCAGGAGATGTGGTAAACCTAAGCATTGGCAGTTGGGGATTTTCGGATTGTTACAGACCTTCCAGGAATGCTATTCTTAATCTTGGTAATTCAGGCATTTGGGTTTCAATAGCTGCCGGCAATGAGGGTTCAAATGCTTCGTTCTCCTATCCGGGCTGTATTGAGGGAACCAGGATAGTTACTGTGGCAGCAATCAAATGTAATCTATCCTGTACAAGTTATTCCAACTACGGACCCGGAATAGATTACTATGCCGTTGGCACCAACATCTATACTTGTTCACTGAATGGAAAATATGCTACAGGTACCGGGACATCATTTGCCACACCAGTGGTTTCAGGAATCTTACAATTAAGAGGCTACCCCGGCTACGGGCAGCAGATCCAATGCAAGGAGTGGACAAAAATAGTTGCAAAAAGATAAAATCGCCATTATTCAAAAACGGTTACAATATGAAAAAAATATTCTTCGCCATTGTATTATTTTCACTTGCATTTAGCGGGCAATCCCAAATTTTGAAAAAAATAACTGACCGTGCAAAACAAAGGGCAGAATCAAAAACTAATGAGAAAGTAGATACGAAAGTTGATAAAACTGTGGATTCTGCTTTCAGTAAAACTGAAAAAGGAATTAATGATGCTGTTAAAGGAAGTCAGCCTAATGAAGCAGAAGGTGAGAAAGCAACAAATAACGTCCAAAACAATTCTTCCGGCTCATTAAAGACCTATTCCAAATTTGATTTTGTACCGGGAGAAAGAATTCTTGTTTTTGAAGATTTCATGCAGGATGCTGTTGGCGATTTCCCCGCCAGATGGAATACAAATGCTGCGGGAGAAATAATGACCATTGATAAAATACCGGGTCATTGGTTTGCAATGGGGAAAACCGGCGTTTACATGCCCGACTTTATTGATTCACTTCCCGATGATTTTACTCTTGAGTTTGATATGTTAATTGATCAAACTGCTCATTCATGGGGAATAGATATAAATCTTGTCGAATTATCAAACCGTGATCAGCCAAAAGATTGGCCGTCTGCTAACAACCATTTTTCCTTAAACATTCTCCCGGGAAATCCGGGAACAGGATCTTCCAGTTATCACAGGCGGAAAAATGCTGTCGGTGAAACTACGACAAGGGCTAAGATCACGCAGTTTGAAAATATGTCAAGACCGGTTCATGTTTCATTCTGGCGACAGAAAGAAAGATTAAGAGTGTATTTGAACGAGGAAAAAGTGTGGGATGTGCCAAAAGCAATTCAAGCCGGAGCAAAACTTAATTCACTTGTCTTTTCCATCCCGAACATTGCACAATGGCATTTCCTGATCACTAATCTCCGGCTTGCAGTGGGTGCACCCGATACAAGAAAAAAAATATTAGAGCAAAACAAATGGGTTACTCATGGAATTTTATTTGATGTGAACAGCGCA
>CAZOOT010000194.1:0-4356 GCA_964581455.1 uncultured Chitinophaga sp.
TTGATCTAGCCTTTGTTCTGAATCTGAATCTGATTTTGGTACTGGTTGTGCAGGCAGAGATGGCAGGGTTCGTTCTGGAAAAATAATTACTACTTATACAAATCGTCTAATCTACCCGGGTGCTAAAGCCACTACTACTTTTGAAGATTACAAAATTGATAGTATAAAAGTAGAAGGAACTCATGTGATTACTAATCAAAGTTTGACCGGTTCTTCTCAAAACAATTTGCTCACTTTAATTTGGAAAACAGAGGTTGAAGGTGCAAAACTTAGCAAGCCAAACGGAAATTATTCTGAATGGAATAGCGTAAAAATTGTTACACAGGTAGAGGGTATGCATACTTCTTTAATTCCTTTGGATGATATCTATAAAATTGAAGGGACAGCTAGCGGTAAAGTAAAAAGAAATGACCTTTTAGTAGCCTGGAAAGCAGAGATAACTGAGCCTTTTGTTAAGAAATTTACCTGTCGCTGGATCGTAAAAGGGGTACTTAAAGTAGTGAGATTGAATCTCTCCGGCAATTCCCCGTGGGTATCGGTATTGAACTATGGAAACGGCGAGTGCAATAATAAAGCCACAATGACTATAAACGGGATTACTAAAGAAATTACTTTGCCGTAATTGAAATATTATTATACCTTTAAACCAGTTTTCATAGGGTACGGATTAAAAACGGGCCAGGGTTTCTACCCCGGCCCTATTAGTTAAATCTCACTTCAAAAAGAAATTCAGCCCCAAATCTGAGAAAAAACAAATCCTTTTTCTGAAAAGTATTTTAAAAGCAAAGGCAGCGCATATTCTAACCTCAAAAATGCTTTTTCACTATCATGAAAAACAATAATTGACCCGGATTTTGATCTTAATAAAACATTCTCCAAACATTTTTGCGGAGTGACGCTTGTATCAAAATCTGCACTTAACACATCCCACATTACTACAATTGGTTTTTTACCATTTAATAATGGCTGAAGATTTTTTGCCTGAAATGATTTGATTCGTCCATATGGCGGCCGGAATAAATTACTGTCAACATGTTTTGATGCTTCAGCTATATCCTTAAAATATATAGCATCATTTGTTTTCCATCCGTTTAAATGATTAAATGTATGGTTTCCTACAGAATGCCCTTCGTTTAATATCCTTTTATAAATTTCAGAGTACCTGACAACATTTTTTCCAATGCAAAAAAAAGTTGCTTTGGCATTGTATTTTTTTAATTGATCCAGCACAAAAGGAGTAGCTATTGGGTGTGGACCATCATCAAAAGTCAGAAATAATTTTTTTTCTTTCGTATCAAAACTCCATAAATAAGCTGGATAGATTTTTTTTAATAGCCAGGGTGTTTTTATCAGGTATTTCATGCTCAATAAAGATAAGAACGTTGAAGTGAGTGACACAACGGAAGCTGATATTTGATCTGTAGCTTGTTAACAAAACACCTGACTCAATCATTTATCTTTGCTGCCTATGAGTAAAAAAGTAAGAGTTCGTTTTGCACCAAGTCCAACCGGCGGATTGCATCTTGGAGGTGTAAGAACGGTATTATATAATTATTTGTTTGCAAAAAAACATGGTGGAGATTTTGTTCTGAGAATTGAAGACACAGATCAAAGCCGGTTTGTACCCGGTGCTGAAGATTATATTTTCAATTGTTTAAAATGGGTAGGACTGAATCCTGATGAAAGTCCAATACATGGTGGGGCGTATGGTCCTTACCGGCAAAGTGAAAGAAAAGAAATTTACCGGAAATATGCGGAGCAACTTGTTAATAGTGGAACAGCCTATTATGCTTTCGACAGTACTGAAGACCTGGAGAAAATGAGAACGGATTTTAAAACTGAAGAGAAAACATCTCCGCAGTACGATAGCAGTATCAGAATGAAAATGAAAAATTCATTGGCACTTTCTGCAGAAGAAACAAAAAAATTACTGGCAGATAAAACAAGGCATGTGATACGTATTAAAATGCCTGAAGGTGAACATGTTTCCTTTACAGATATGATACGGGGAGATGTAAGTTTTGACACATCCTTAATTGATGATAAAGTTTTATTGAAAGCAGATGGCATGCCTACTTATCATTTAGCAGTTGTAGTAGATGATTATTTAATGAAGATCACACATGCTTTTCGTGGTGAAGAGTGGCTTCCCAGCGCTGGGGTACATATTCTATTATGGAAGTACCTGGGCTGGGAAAAAGATATGCCGCAATGGGCACATCTGCCTTTAATATTAGGACCCAATGGAAAGCTGAGTAAAAGAGATGGTGCCAAATACGGATTCCCAGTTTTTGCAATGACCTGGGAAAATCCAAAGACAAATGAACAACTGGAAGGGTTTAAAGAAAAAGGGTTTTTGCCCGAAGCGTTTTTAAACTTATTGGCATTATTGGGATGGAATGATGGTACAGATAAAGAAATTTTTTCCCTGGATGAGTTGATAGAGCATTTCTCAATAGACAGAGTACATAACGGAGGAGCTCATTTTGACTATGAAAAAGCCAAATGGTTCAATCATGAATGGATCAAGCGATTGCAGATTTCAGATTTAAGATTACATATTGAACCTCTCCTAAAAGTAAAAAACATTTCCATTTCAGACAATAAAAAATTTGAAAAAATTATTTCCCTTGTAAGAGAACGATGCAATTTGTTAAGCGATTTTCATGAACAATCTTTTTTCTTTTTTCAAACACCTGAAAAAATTGACACAGCTTCAATTTTACCAAAATGGAATGATCAGAAGAAACAATTTTTCACTGAACTAATCCATACGTATAAAATGACCACTCTCTGGAATGCAGGGGAACTGGAAAAAGCCTTAAAAGAAATTGCAGCTGCCAGCCAGCTTAAACCCGGAGAATTAATGCTACCGCTTCGAATTATGCTGGTAGGTGGAAAATTCGGTCCCGGTGTTTTTGAGGTCGCAGAAATTCTCGGTAAAGAAGAAACAGTTCTGAGAATTCAGAATGCACTTGAAATTCTTTAACCTTGTTTCTGAATTAAGTTTAGAACAGAAACAAGATCATTTTCCCCCAGTTGTTCAATGAAATTTCTATCCTCTTTTTTTAATTTAAACAAACCGGAAGTGTTTTTCCTGACATGCTGCTCTGTACGGATTCCCGGAATGATCGTTGACAGTTCCGGGTAACTAAGAATATAACTTAATGCCAATTCTGTTTTTGAACAGTTATATTTTTCACATAGCTCCCAAACTGGCGCAAGAGCATTTGCACAACTACTGATTACTTCTTTTGTCAAACGCTTTTTGCGGTGATCATTTTCTGGAAAAGATGCACCTTTATCAAACTTGCCTGTTAATAAACCAAACTGTAAAGGCATTCTTGCAATGATACCATATCCCAATTCATTTGCCTTTTTCAATAATGGTATTGCTTTCTGGTTAAGAATATTTAATACCAGTTGAAAACCATTGCCAAATTTTTCATTTGCTAAAAATTCAGCTTCAGGTAATGGATCAAATGTATTTAATGACAAACCCCAATAACGAATTTTTCCATGTTCCTGTAAAATTTGCATGGCTTCTATACATTCGCCATTCTGTAAATGCTGCATCCTTGCCGTATGCAACTGATAATAATCAATCGTATCTCTTTTTAATCTATTTAGAGAATCCTCACAGGCCTGAATGATATATTCCTTTGTATAATCAACAGTGAATTGATCATTTCTGGAAACATTACCTACTTTGGTAGCGATGACGATTTCTTTTTTGTTTTCGATTGTTTGCCCGATCAATTTTTCTGAATGACCCAATCCATAAATATCTGCCGTATCAAAAAAAATGATTCCTGCATCGATTGCTGCATGTATTGCTTTAATAGAAACGCTATCATCTGAGTCTCCCCAGCCAATTGAAGTAGTTCCGATCATAGCTCCGCCACCAATGGCCCAGGCACCAAATCCAATCTCACTTACAACTAAATCAGTATTACCGAACTTTCTGTATTGCATCTTGTAATTTACAATGCTCTGATTGAAAGAATGTATTTTCGCAAAACAAGTTTTAACAAATGAACAGACCTGTAAGAGTTTTAATTGCCAAAATTGGATTAGACGGCCACGACCGGGGTGCAAAAGTAATTGCCACAGCTTTGAGAGATGCCGGTATGGAAGTAATCTATACAGGGTTACGCCAAACTCCAGAAATGGTTGTAAATGCCGCATTACAGGAAGATGTAGATGCCATAGGCATCAGTATTCTTTCTGGTGCTCACAATACTGTATTTCCAAAAGTGATTGCATTAATGAAAGAAAAAGAGATGAATGATGTATTGCTTACCGGTGGCGGTATCATTCCTGATGATGATATGAAGTCACTGAATGAAATGGGCG
>CAZOOT010000195.1:0-4298 GCA_964581455.1 uncultured Chitinophaga sp.
CTGGCGGGAAACAAATACTTGTGAATGAAACATTCGTAAAAAAATTCGGGATCAATGACCCGGTAGGTAAGCAGCTTCCTGCTTTCGACAAAAGCCTAACGATAAAAGGCGTGATTGCCGATTTCCATACCGAATCGTTCAACAAATTGGTGAAGCCCACCATCATCGCCCCTTTCAATTTTGAGAAGGAAAACGATTTGCAAGTCATACAGTTGCAACTGGCAAACATCGGTCTTGCCCCAGCATTGGCTGAAATTAAAAGCAAATGGGAAGCAAATTTCCCCGATAAAATCTTTAATTACACTTTTATCCACGACGAGTTTAACCAGTTTCACAGCAACTATACAAAAACAGCAAAGATTATAAGCTTTTTCACCCTCATCAGCATTTTCCTGACAGCTTTTGGTTTATTTGGAATAACCTGGTATTCGATAGAACGAAGAATAAAAGAAATCGGCATCCGCAAAATAAACGGGGCAAATATTTCAGAAATACTTCTGCTTCTCAACAAAGACTTTGTGAAATGGGTTGGGCTCGCATTTGTAGTAGCTACTCCATTTGCATATTACGCCATGCACAGATGGTTGCAAAACTTTGCCTACAAAACCGAACTAAGCTGGTGGATATTTGCTTTGGCCGGGTTGCTGGCACTGGGAATTGCGTTATTAACGGTCTCGTTTCAGTCGTGGAGAGCGGCAACGAGGAACCCGGTGGAGGCGTTGAGGTATGAATAAAATGTCTGAAACAGGATTTGCAGGATTGAAGGATAAACAGGAATAAAAAAATAGCTATATGAACAAAATAGTTGATGATGAACTGACTTATAAAAGTATCGGTTGTTGCTATGAAAGTGCATAACACGCTGGGAAATGGTTTTCAGGAAGTTATTTATCAAAGATGTCTTGCCATTGAATTGGAAAAAGCCGGGCTTGAATTTTTGCGTGAACAGGAAATGGCGATATATTACGATAACATTCATGTTGGTACCCGAAGGGCTGATTTTATTGTTGCTGGCGAGGTAATGGTTGAACTAAAAGCTATTATTAAACTTGAGGAAGTTCAGTTAGCACAAGCTTTAAATTATCTGACTGCTTATCAAATTGAAAAATCTTAAAACCAAGAACAAAATGTTTAGAAATTATTTTATTTCAGCCCTGCGTTTCCTCAAACGAAACAAAGTTTTTGCAGGAATTAATGCAATCGGGCTTTCCATTGCCCTTGCGGTATCTTTTATTATCCTCCTGTATGTGATCAATGAACTTAGTTATAATCAAATCCATCAAAACAGGAAGAGGGTATTCAGGGTGGTGAATCATTATGTAGAATCCAACCAGACATTTTCGGGTACTCCCTATATCCTGGCCTCTGCCATGAAAGATGATTTTCCACAGGTCGAGAAGGCGATCAGGGCCAGACCGGCGGTTGGCTTCAGACTTAAACTCAAGGATGAATTTATCAATATCAATCCGGCTGTTGCAACCGATTCTGAAGTGTTTGATATTTTCACATTGCCTCTGGTTGAAGGGTCTTCCGGAAATCGCCTGCTCGATGACCTTTATTCAATTGTCCTTTCCCGCGAACTGGCCGAAATGTTTTTCCCGGGCCAGGATGCTGTTGGCGAAGAGATAACAGCGTCGCTCAATAATGAAGAGCATATTTTTACCGTTACCGGAGTTTTTGAAGACATACCGGTGAATTCTACTTTCAAGGCGCGGTGTTTTGTAAACAGCAAATGGACGATTGATCCCATCAACAAAAGCCATGGAATTAATAATGCCGATCAGAGTTGGACACACGATTTCTGGATAACCTGGGTAATGCTTTCCGATAAAAGTAGTGCCGCATCTATTGACGCGCAATTCAGGGATTTTGAAGTAAAACATATCAGCGAAAAGCCCGGCAAGCAATACTCCCTTCAGAGCCTGACCGATGTATATCTCAAGTCTGATCATGTAGCCAATACCGGATCAAAAGGGGATATGGGCAATATCAGGCTGTTTTCTGCCATTGCATTTCTGATTGTGCTGGTTGCTGCCATTAATTATATTATTCTGTCAACCGCTGTTTCATCAGGAAGGGCAAAAGAGATCGGTATCCGCAAAACAAACGGAGCCGGCAACGGGAATATTAAAATCCAGATGTTTAGCGAATCTGTTCTGTTGTCGTTGTTGGTATTGCCTGTTGCATTTGCATTAATGTATTTTTCGCTTCCTTATGCCGGAAAATTGTTTCAAACCCGGCTTCATATTATCGGCTCCAATGTGGCGGTGTATATTGCGGTTTATCTCTTTCTCACGGCACTTATTGGCATAGTTTCCGGCATGTACACATCGGCCTGGCTTTCGCGCTTAAAAGTGGTCGACGTATTAAAAAGCAATGCTCAAACAGGGAAACGAAAACTGATGCTCAGATCTTCGTTAATTACAATTCAACTGATTATTTTCTGTTCGTTCGTGGCTGGTACTCTTATTATCAGGTCGCAATACCAATATGCCCTGAAAAAAGACCCCGGCCATTACAACAGCCAAATTCTTTTGATAGACCTGGGTCGTAACTTTTTGGGATATTCAGCCTACATCAATGCCATTAAATCAAATCCGTATGTAATCAGTGCGGCAGGAGCTATGAACGGTGTTCCTATGTCAGGATCAATGACATCGATGTATCCACATTTTCAGGACAAAGAGCAAAAAGTGAAGGTCGAAGGTTTGGCAATTGATTATAATTTTCTGGAAACACTTGGTATCCAAATAATTGAGGGGCGCTACTTTTCTGAAGAGTTTGGAAGTGACCTTACCCAATCAGTAATATTGAATGAATCAGCCGTCAGCCAGCTTGGCATAACTGACCCTCTTGGGAAAAGCATTGGTCGTACAATTATTGGTGTAGTTAAAGATTTTAACCTTCATTCTATCCATACTGATATTCCTCCACTGACCATTACCTTAACCAACAGGTACATCAATCAGGTAGCCGTTCGATATCATTCGGAATCACTTGCCAGCATTCTGCCCTTTCTGGAAGATGAGTGGAAAAAAGCTGCACCCGACCGGCCATTTCACTATACCACCATTGAGGAGGCAATTTCCAGACTCTATTCAGCCGAAAAAAACCTCAGTACCATTGTTTCAATTTTCGCCCTGTTTACCCTACTGATTGCCGCCTTCGGATTATTTGGGCTCACCCTCTTTGTAGCCAAAAGCCGTACAAAGGAAATCGGCGTTAAGAAAGTATTTGGCAGTTCCGAAAAAACCATAATCTATTCCTTTCTGAAAAGTAATTTCATTATTGTTACGGTAGCTTCATTTCTTGCGGTGCCGGTTACCTGGTACTTTATGTCGGATTGGCTCAGAGGGTTTTCCTTTCGAACAAATATCGAATGGTGGGTTTTTGCAGTAGCCTTTGGAGTAGCAACAATTGTAGTAATGCTAACGGTATTTATACACTCATGGCGTGCCTCACGGATTAACCCGGTGGAGGCGTTGAGGTATGAATAAAACTAATTATAATGACCTTTACAACTTGCAATAAAAATATTGTTATGCTCGTCAACTTTATATACAAGCCGGTGTTCGTCGGTTATGCGGCGCGACCAATATCCCGATTGGTTGAATTTGAGCGCCTCTGGTTTTCCAATTCCTTGATATGGAGTTCGTTTAATACTTTTCAAAAGCTCGACAATTTTCTTGAATACTTTCTTGTCATAAATAGCCCAATTGCAAAAGTCTTCAAAAGCATCGGTATCAAAGTTGAAACTTTTCATTTGACAGCAAGTAAATCATTGGTCAGATTTTCAAAATCACTGTCAGACAGCGATACGTTACTTATCTGTTTATCAAGATTTCTAATAGCCTTGTTCACACGATTAACATATTCCTCACGGCTTTCTTTTTTGTTTAGCCCAAAATCGGAAACCGGAGAAATTGAGATTTCGAGTTCTTCTTCTTTGTTAAAAAGGGCTTTAATTTTATTAAAAAAGTCGGGTGTCAATTCGTTAGTACGAATCCGGAATACTGTTTCCATAATATTTTCATTTTTAAAAACAAAGATATACAATTCGATAGAAAATACTTCAATAATAACCAGTGAGGGTTTCACTCAAATTAAAGTCCTCACTAAAAATGAGCCTGAAAGTGATGATTAAAACTAATAACGAAAAACGAAATGATCAAAAACTATCTTTTAACCGCGCTTCTGTTTTTGCAACAAACAATTAAAATTTCAATATATGATACATTTATCCAACATCGACAAGTTTTACGATTCGAAATTTCAGCGGACATTTGTGCTGAAAGGTA
>CAZOOT010000196.1:0-4240 GCA_964581455.1 uncultured Chitinophaga sp.
GTTTCGATGCAACAAAAATCAGGCAGCATCTGGAGGCCCCCCGCTCAGTAGTTGACCTGCATATCGAAAAGATCACTGATAACTGGCAGCATTTAAGTAATCTTCAGATTGTTGCCATTCAATTAAGAACTTTTGAAAAATATTATGATCTTGCCATTGCACATTTACAACCCAGCCTGATCGTAATTCATGGAGTAGGCAGTGGAAGGCTAAGAGATGAAATACATGAATTGCTTAAATACCGCAAGGAAGTAAAAAGCTTTGTCAACCAGTATGATCCACGTTTTGGTTATGGTGCCACAGAAATCTTCTTTGAGTATTAGTTTTAGTGCAACTCAATTGTTTCCACTTCCCGGATTCCTTTCAAATGAAGTTCTATATGTTTTCTTTTTGCCTTTGATCTGTAATCCTGGAATATTTCAAGAATGTCATTGTCAATGTAAATACTATCCGTGCCCAGGATCTCTACTATGGAATAATCAGGAATATTATCCAGCATATCACTAATTCTTTTTTTATTCATGAAGCTGACATTAAGAGCTAATTCAATAGTGAAGTGACGAATGTCACCCTCTTTTTTTTCTTTAACAACAAAGCCGGCACGATATGTATGTTTTATAAGGAAATAAATACTATATACTACACCAATCAGGAGGTCAGTAAATAAAATAGCAATTACAGTAATTATAAATGGCAAAAATTGTTCTCTGCCTTGTTTATACACTCCCAGTACCATTTTAGGTTTTGCCAGATTATAGCCGGTTCGGATCAGGATTACAGCAAGAATACAATATGGAACCTTGTTTACCAGAGATACACCAAAAAGTACGATCAGTAACAACCAAAGTCCGTGTGCAAAAGAAGAAAGTTTTGATTTTGCGCCGGCTTCTGCATTTGCTGAACTTCGTACAATAACAGCAGTAATAGGTAGTCCTCCAAACAAGCCACTTAAAAAATTACCGGCTCCCTGTGCTATTAGTTCCCTGTTTTGAGGGGTGATGCGGTTATATGGATCAAGTTTATCGATTGCTTCAATACTTAAGAGTGTTTCCAGTGATGCAACAAAGAATATGATCATCCCCGTTTTCCAGATTTCAGTACTAGTAAAGAGTGATGAGAAATCAGTAAATTTTATTTGCGAGATAAAATCCGTCGGGATAGAAACAAATTGTGATGGGGACAGGGATATAGAGGGTAAAAATTTATGCAATACCCAGGCCAACAGGCTGCCAAAGAGAACTGTGAGAAATGAAGCAGGTATAAAACTTACTTTATAAGCTAATGTTCTTTTCCAAAGACTAAGAAAAAATAATGATAAAACTGAAATTAGTATAGGGCCTGTCCCGATATGACTTAAAAAACTTTTTGCATTACTGAAAACATGATTAAGTGTAATGATATTGAAAAGCTCATTCGACCAAAACTCAGGTTTGTCATAACCTAATAATGCAGGTATTTGTTTGGAAATTAAAATTATGCCAATGGCAGCCAGCATTCCTTTGATAACTGCTGAAGGTATAAACTGAGTAAACCCTCCCAGTTTTACCAACCCCAAAATTATTTGAATAATACCAGCTATTGAAACGCTGAGAAAAAATATTTCAATCGAGCCAAATTTCAGAATTGCTGCAGCGCAAATTGCTGTCAGACCCGCAGCCGGCCCACTTACACTAAGTTCTGATTTACTGAATATGGAAACTACCATCCCTCCAACGATTCCGGAAATAATACCTGAATAAACCGGAGCCCCGGATGCTAACGATATGCCTAAGCAAAGCGGTAATGCAACAAAAAAAACTGTTATACTTGCTTTAAAATCATACCGAAAAAAAGACAGAATAAAGTAACTGGACTTCCGGTTGATCAATTTCGCCATGATTTTCAAATTTCTTTATTTTTTCTGATATTTAATTATTTACCTGATCAATTCCAATTCACCTGATAAATAAAGTAATTTTGACCTTCGCTGCAAATTGAGCTATCGCCTCAATGAATAATTGAGGAGGAAAGTCCGGACAGCAAAGAGCATTGCACTGGTGAAGAGCCGGGTGTTTGGACAATTTCGCTTGTCGGAATTTGCCAAATAACAGAAAGTGCCACAGAAAATAACTACCTCAGCAATGAGGAAAAGGTGAAAACGTGGGGTAAGAGCCCACGGCTTTTAATGGTAACATTAATTGAGGGTAAACCTTGCAAGCTGAAATGCCACGTATAGTACCGTTTAAGAACTGCTCGTTCAAGTCTGCCTCAGGGCAGACAGGGTACAGGGTAGGCAGATTGATCCCGGTAGGCAACTGTCGGGACAGATAAATGATAGCAATTCGGTATGTTCGTTTTTACGGATATGCTGAAGCAACAGAATCCGGCTTATAGGTTTGCAGCGTTTTTTTAAATTCAGTTATTACTGATATTACTGAGCAACACAGTTTCCAGCCTCTCAACTTATTTTTTAAAATTTTTATAACTGTCCGCCATTTCTTTTATTGTTTTCATATCATCCGGGAAAAATTCATAAAGCAGGTTTATATAGGGTTCTTCAAATGGGCTTATTTTCACTCTTTCAAAACGGTTGATAGTTTCAAAAGCCGAAATTTTACTGAGTTTTATTTTTTCAATTATTTTTTTTGCTTCAGCCAGGTGATTTCCTTTTTCCTCATTGTTGTTGCTTTTTTCATAATCAAGCATGGCTAATTCAAGCTTCAGCGCAAAAGCTTCTCCGTAATCACTTAACTTCTTTAATGATTTTTCAATATAGTCAATGACCTTTTCCCGATCTGACGCTTGCCCGGTATGGTAATAATTATAGAAAAACCCCGAAGCCAGATTCAGGAAAACAGTTTCTTTTATATTGAGTGCCGGAATCTGCGAATATTTGAGGATTATCTGATCCATTTCAATGTCCTTCTTCAAATAATAGCTGGCCAGTGATAATTCAGAAATAATTGCACTCATCATTGTATAATCTTTCTTCCCGTCAGTTTCTTCCAGTAATTCTTTCAGAGAATAAAAAGTGTTGTCCGAATAAGTTTTGTTTGCAATTTCCTGTTTCAGTTTTTCCAGTTTTGTAAATACGGATTCTTCCCTGGGTTTTGCATTCTGAATTTCAATCAGGTCTTCTCTCACTTCCTTGATCTGTGACTCAAGGGCATTCTGGTATTCTTCCATTTTCTCTTCAAATTTTTCCTTATATAAACTCAGGAAAATATGATCTATTTCTTTTTTATTCTCTTTTTCAATTCTTATTTCTAATTCCTTAAACTTTGTTTCCACCTGGTCCTTTACCAGGTTTTGCATCATGGACTTGGCACTGAAAAAAATAGCACCGCTTACCAGGGTTAATAAACCGATAATTCCTAAACCAATATTAATGATCCTGCCAAATTCCCTGTCAACCTTGGCATCTACTTTTTCTATAACCTGTGCCTGGATATTTGATTCAAATTCCTTTTTTGGAATCCGTGTATAGGATTCGTCTATTACATCCTGTAAAAGTTTTTTAATCATTTCAGGAAGAGTGTCTTTTTCCCGGGGGTCTGTATTTTGTGCCTGCATGGATATATTCAACATCAGGAAAGCTACAGCTGCTAACATCAGTTTCATAAAAAAACAGTTTAATAATAAAAGGGTGTCTTTATTTTCAGGGAGTAGTAAGGACGATACTAATTTACAAATATTTAGTAAATAATATTTTTCCCTGAAATCAATTAAAAAAATTATTGCCCAGGTAACCTCCCAGCTCCATTAGCCAGGCAATGCCAAGATGGACTACAAGTCCGCCAATAATCGAACGGGTATTTAAAACCACAATGCCTAGCAAAATTCCTCCGAAATAAGAACTGATACATTCTCCCAATGGTTTTCCAAAATGAATTGTACAATAAAAACAAGCCATGGGTAGTATGGCATCTTTACCCGCTACCTTAACAAATGCCAGTATTAAAAATCCACGGAAAAAAAGTTCTACAGAAATGAAATCACTGCCATAGGACAGCTCATGAAGCAGTTGAAAAAACCACTTATTTTCCGCAGAAGCCAAAGCAATGTTTACGTCTTTCAATTTTGGATACATGTTAAGAAAGTCCGGTTGCGTAGATGCAATTGTTACCAGCGGGATCATGATAACAAGCATGAGTAGATAAGGATTCCATTTAAAATTTTTGATCGATAAACCAAAAAAAGAATCTTTTCTGAAAAATATAAACCAGATAACAAAAAGCAAAGTTGCCATCATGATCAGTCT
>CAZOOT010000197.1:0-4218 GCA_964581455.1 uncultured Chitinophaga sp.
TACATACATACATACATACATACTTACTTACTTTCTTACTTACTTAAAAATTTATTTTGGAAAAGGCACTCTGATAGTAGCAATAATTATTTTTTTACACTTTAAAATGCTACTATATGTCTTATAACCATGGTAAAAGTATTATTAAAATCGCCCTTGCCGATGATCATGAAATGTTTCGTGAAGCCATTGCTTCTATGATTGATGGGTTTGATAATTGCAAGGTGATGATCCGGGCAGCCAATGGCCATGAACTGTTGGAAAAGCTACAGTTAAAACCAAAAGCTCACCTGGTTCTGCTGGATATTGCCATGCCGGGAATGGGTGGATATGAAACAGCAAAAAATATCCGGATAAAATTTCCGGGAATCAAAATCCTTTTTTGCTCCATGTTTCAGAATGAACTGTCAATTTGCAGAATGATTGGCACAGGAGGAAACGGGTTCATTAATAAAACGGCCTCCACCTCAGAATTAAAAAAAGCTATTTATGAAATGATGAAGAATGGCTATTGTTTTCCCAACAGCGATGGCAGGATGTTTTTTTATAATGAAAAAAATTACGGGCAAAAGCAATTAAAAAACCAGGTACAACTTTCCGATAAGGAACTGGCTTTTCTGGAAATGATTTGTACTGAAAATACGTATAAACGAATAGCTGCAGACTTGGGCATGAGCGACAGGCAGGTAGATTATTTACGGGAAGGGCTTTTTTCAAAATTTAATTTACATAGCAGGATTGGCCTGGCTGTTTACACTTGCCAAAGCGGAATTCTTAAACAGATGAGGGCATAAAACAGGCTTATTTCTTTTCTACATTCCTCTGGTTTTTTACCTTAAAGGCCTTACTTTTGCGGCCAATTTCCGGGTTTAATCGTTTAATGGTTTAAAAGTTCCTTTAATCACCATTCAACCATTCAACCCTTCAACTTTTAAACGGTAAAAATGGCTGGTCAATTAAAAGAAGTTCGGAACAGGATCAAATCGGTTCAAAGTACACAGCAGATCACCAAAGCAATGAAAATGGTGAGTGCCGCCAAGCTGCGCCGTGCCCAAGATGCCATCATACAGATGAGGCCCTATGCCCGTAAGATGCAGGAATTGCTGAGCAATATGGTGAGTAGCGGAGGAGCCGGTGGTGGTATGCAGCTTGCAGCTGAACGTCCGGTGGAAAAAGTGCTGATGATTGTGATCACCAGCGACCGCGGACTTTGCGGCGCATTTAATGCCAACCTGGTTAAGCTGGCCAAAGCAACCATTGAAGAGAATTATAGCGCAGCATTCAAAAAAGGAAATGTGACGATCTGGAATATTGGTAAGAAAGGCTATGAGAATTTTGTAAAAAATAAGTTCAATGCAGACGCTACTTATAAAGATATTTTCCTGAACCTGACTTTTGAAAATGTACAGAAAGCGGCACAGGCGGCTATGAAAGCTTTTGAAGAAAAACAATTTGATGTGGTAGAGATCGTTTACAGCCAGTTTAAAAATGCAGCTACACAGAAATTTGAAGTAGAAAGATTTTTACCCATTCCAAAAGTGGAGAAAAAAGCAGGTACTGCAACTGCAGATTTTATTTACGATCCTTCTAAAGATGAATTGGTAAAAGAGTTGATGCCAAAGATCCTCAATACACAATTATATAAGGCAGTGCTGGACTCCAATGCCAGCGAACATGGTGCCCGTATGACCGCCATGGACAAAGCCAGTGAAAATGCCAATGAATTACTCAGGACACTGAAGATCTCTTATAACCGGGCAAGACAAGCTGCAATTACAACCGAGTTGACGGAGATTGTAAGTGGAGCTGCTGCGCTGCAGGGGTAGGCCCCCTGTCCCCTAAAGGGGTACTTAGAATGAATATTCTTGGTACAAATGAATTTTCATTTAACAGATGTTGATAATTGTGTTACCTGCTTTGCTTCACTGATTGTACTTTCGTTACAGTTTACACAGAGTTAGTCAAAATGTACAATTGTATTTTTAGTTCTTTAATCATCATTAAAAACAAATTCTTACTATAATCAGATTGAGTATTTGATTTAGTAAGGCATAAAAATTCCCCTTTAGGGGCCAGGGGCATGGAAATTAACAATCTGATACCACACATCGAATCACTGATTTTTGCAAGTGATAAGCCTTTAACAACATTGGAGATCGCTGACCTGATCAATAATGCTTTTTCATTTATGGATGAAAAAGTACAACTGGACCAGGTAGAAGCTTCATTGGAGGGGATAGTTGAAAAATATAAGGCAGAATTTTATCCTTTTGAGGTAAGAATGAGTGGGGGGGGATGGCAATTTCTTTCAAAAAAAGAATATCATAAAACCATTGCCCAACTGAATGGCGACAAGTTTCTGAAAAAACTTTCATCGGCTGCCATGGAAACACTTTCCATTGTTGCTTACAAGCAACCGGTGACAAAAGGCGAAATAGAATCTATCCGCGGTGTAAGCGCTGATTATGCTGTACAAAAATTGCTTGAAAAAGAACTGATCATCATCAGCGGACGCAATGAAAATCAGCCTGGTCATCCACTGGTGTATTGCACATCAAAAACCTTTATGGATTATTTCGGCATCAATTCTCCCGAAGATTTGCCAAAAATTAAAGAAGCCCTGGCAGAACAAATGATTGAACCAACGGTCATTAACACGGGTGATTTTATTTCCACTGCTGCAGAGGAAATAACAGAAGAAAACAGTGCTGCAGAACTTGCAAAACTTAAAGTGACGGAAGACGGTGAATTAATTGAAAACAAAGACCAGACAGGAGGGGAAGAGAGTTAAAAAGTTTATCCGGAATATTAAACTGATCTTAAAGGCAATGGAAATTGTCTTTTTTATTTTAATGTCTTTTAGATATCAGAAAAAATTCTTGTTCAGATGGGCACTAATCAAAACCGATAGTTCTGCCTTTTGTCAATTCTCTTTAGCACATGCTTCTTATCTTCGCAAATCATGCAACAGCAACTTTCCAATGAACAATTAGTACAGATTGCCGGTGAGTTTGGCACTCCTGTTTATGTCTATCATGCAGAAAAAATAAAAGAGCAGTATGAAAAACTCCAGCATGCTTTTGCAGGTATCAATACAAGATTTTTTTATGCTGCAAAAGCGTTGACCAATATTAATATCCTCAGGTATATCAACAGCATTGGTTGCAATATTGATTGTAGTTCTATTAATGAAGCGAAGCTGGCTGTCAAAGCGGGATTTCCGGCAAATAATATTCTTTATACATCAAGCAATATTTCATTTAACGAACTGGAAGAAGCAAAGAATCTGGGATTTCATATCAACATTGATAGTCTTTCAAATCTTAGAAAATTTGCTTTAAAATTTGGAGGAACTTTTCCAGTTGGTATCCGTCTTCGTCCGAATATCATGGCAGGAGGCAACCTGAAAATTTCTACCGGTCATGTAAGCAGTAAATTTGGAATCCCTCTTGAAAACATCAGTGATATACTGGAATTGGTTAATGAAACCGGTTTAGTCATTCGTACACTGCATATACATACCGGTAGCGAAATAAAAGATGTAGAAGTTTTTGCCAAAGGGATTGAAGTGTTGTTTGAAGTAGCCAAACAGTTTCCTGAACTGGAAGTGATAGATCTTGGCGGAGGATTTAAAGTGCCCTATATACCCGGTGAGGAGGGAACTGATATTGAAAAGCTGGGTAAAAAAGTAAAAGAAGAATTTGACTGGTTTGAAAAAACATACAATAAAAAATTACAGGTTTGGTTTGAACCTGGAAAATATCTGGTAAGCGAGGCCGGATATTTTATTACTAAAGTAAATGTGATCAAACCGGCCGGAGATATTTTATTTGCGGGTGTCAATAGCGGATTAAATCATTTTATACGTCCAATGTTTTACGGAGCTTATCACGAGATCGAAAATATTTCCAATCCAAATGGCGAAAAGAAAAAATATAATGTGGTGGGAAATATCTGTGAGACAGACACTTTTGCTGAAAATCGAAAGCTACCTGAAGTAAGAGAAGAAGACCTGCTTGTATTCAGAAATGCAGGTGCTTATTGTTTTGAAATGTCTTCTAACTATAATTCAAGATTCAAACCGGCTGAAGTAATGATAAAGGGCGGAATATATTATTTAATAAGAGACAGAGAAGTCATGGATGATCTTATAAAGGGACAAAAAGAAATAAATTTCTAACCGGTAAGTTTTCAATTTAATGCTGCTTACAACAAAAC
>CAZOOT010000198.1:0-4181 GCA_964581455.1 uncultured Chitinophaga sp.
ATTTATAAACTTACCAGCTCTGCTTTGGGAAATTATTTTGTGAGTGCAGATATGGATTCTATTGTATACGCTTCTTTTTCTGCAGATGGTTATCAACTGAAGAAGATGGGCACAGGAAACATGAAGGGAAATGAAATAAATGCACTTTCACTGCAATCAGCTATTCCGCCGGCACCTGTTGCTTTAGCCGAAGCATATCAAAACAGGCAGTTATCTTCTGTTGCGGGCAGAAATTTTCCTACATCTGAATACAACAAAGGAACCGGGCTTTTAAATTTTCATAGCTGGCGACCTTATTATGAAGATCCCGAATTCAGTTTTTCTGTATATGGTGAAAATGTGCTGAATACTTTTCAGAGCAGCCTCTATTATTTATACAACCAGAATGAAAAGACCAATGCAGTTGGATTTAATGCAGTGTATGGCGGACTGTTTCCTTATTTAAGTTTTGGTTCGCAAATGACTTTTGACAGAACGGATACAACAAATGGTAAAAATCGTAGATGGAATCAACTGGATTCACGTATCGGGCTGAATGTGCCGTTGAATTTTTCAGGTGGTCGGTTTTATCGCTTCTTGAATTTTGGCAGCAGTTATATTTTACGCAGCGAAAAAAATACAGGGCCGAACAGGGCTATAAATGCCGAAAATGATTTTTCTTATTTGTCGCACCTGGTCTCTTATTCCCAGCAGGTGGAAAAAGCCAGTCAGCATATTTTACCCCGGTTTGGTTACAGCTTTTCTTTACAGCAGCGTCATGCCATTACTAAATTTGAGGGTTATCAGTTTATTGGTTCGGGTTCTCTTTTTCTCCCGGGGTTATTGTCAACACATAGCTTGCACTTGAATGGATCTTTCCAGCAACGGGATACGCTTCGCCAGCTTTTCAGTAACCGCTTTGCTTATTCAAGAGGGTTTAATGAATTTTATTTTTCGAGAATGTGGCGCATGAGTGCTAATTATCATTTTCCCGTATGGCTGCCGGATTGGGGTTTTGGAAATTTATTGTACATACACCGCATCCGTGCTAATGCATTTTATGATTTTACAAAAGTGTATTCACGAAATAAACTGGTGACAGTGGATCAGCGCAGTGCCGGCATGGAATTTTTCTTTGATACCAATTGGTGGAACCAATATCCATTGACATTTGGTTTCCGCTTCAGCAGGTTACTGGATAATGACCTGAGAACAGGAAATAAAACAACCGTGTTTGAGTTTGTACTGCCGGTTAGTATTTTTCCGAGATAAAAGCAGCCCCTCCAACCCCCCCAAAGGGGAGGCTTTTCTTCTGCACAAGCCTAACATTTGAATATAGCTACAAGCTATGTTCAAATCTATAAAGTAACACAAAGAAAAGATGCGCAGCGGAAGTTTATTTTTGTCCAAAGAATTCCTTCGGAGAAGAACTCTGTCTCCGTGGTTAGTTTTGTTTTGATTTCACTACAGAATACACAGAGGCGCAGAGAAGAAAGTAATTTAATGCTGAGGAGTAGTAATTTGATTTTTCTTTTTTGAACTGTGCATCCATTTATTGAGCCTATAGCTCAGCCAGGCACTGCCAGCACCTACCACCGCACCGGCAAATACATCAGTAGGATAATGAACACCCAGGTATAATCGGGAATAACTAACTAAACCGGCCCATGTAAAAGATGGTACAGCCACATACCATTCGGGATGAGCAATGGTAATGGAAGTAGCCAAAGCAAATGCACCAGTTGTATGTCCGGGTGGAAAAGAAGCATTCTTTGCAATATTCACCGGGTGGAGGTTGGGATATTTTTCACCGGGCCTTTGCCGGTTGACGATTGACTTTGTTGAAAAAGAAATAGCCTGGGCAATGGCTGCACTTTCAAAAAGATAGAGTGCAGTTTTTTTAAGATCCCTGTCATCTTTTGCCAATCCGGCAATAAGATGGGTAGTGGGAGCAGCAATGGTAAAAACATACATGGATGCAGAGACTGTGTTATAAAAAGAAGTTTTTCCTTCCGTCCGGTTATTCTCCAGATTTTGCAAATACCTGAATTCCCAGTTTTCATTTTGTGCCAAAATAGCGGACGAAAAAAAACTTATCAATAATAAAATTGATAAGTGCTTTATTTTAATTTTCATAAATGCTGAGTTAAAGATTCTTTATACTCTCCTGTAAAATATGAATTTTTTCTTCGGCATCTGCTTTTTTCTTTTTTTCACTTTCCACTATTTCGGGTTTTGCATTTTGTACAAACCTTTCATTGCTTAGCTTTTTTTCTACACTTGCTAAAAAACCTTTCAGGTATGCAAGGTCTTTCAGCAATTGTTCTTTCTGCGAACTTTTATCAATTTCAGTTTCGGTGAGTATATAAAATTTATCTTTTTGAACGACTACCGAAATTGAATTCTGCATGGCTTCCGATACATAGGAAACAGATGCTGCATTTACCTGCTTTGCCAGGATATTTTCAAAAGCTTTATAAGAATCTGAATTAGCCGTATCTATCTGAAGTTTTACCGGATCTTTTTGTTTTAACTGATTCTTAACCCGTGCATCCCTGATGGAGGTGATAACCTCTTTCAGCAATTCAGCTTGTTTTAAAATTGCTGATTGCGTTTTGCCTATTGCCGACTGCTGTTTTATCGTCAGGTCATCCTCCTCCTTTCTTTCTCTCAATTGATGATAAATTTCTTCAGTAACAAAAGGCATGAAGGGATGCAGTAATTGCATCAGTTCTTCAAAGAAGTAAACCGTTTTTTCATATACATCTTTTTCAATTTGCTGTTCATACCCGGGTTTTACCCATTCCAGGTACCAGCTGCAGAAATCATCCCAGATCAGGGAATAAATATTTTTCAGAGCTTCACTCAACCTGAAATCTTTGTACAGATTTTCTACTTCAGCTTTTACTTCATTCAACCTGTTTTCAAACCAATCGACTGCAAAATTTTCTCTCAACTTTCCGCCTTCCGGACTTTCCAACTTTTTAGCCTCCTCCGAATTAGTCCTTTCGGACCACATCTTCACCAGCTTTAATGCATTCCATATCTTGTTATTGAAATTCCTTCCCTGGTCACAGCTGCTATCATCAAACAAAAGATCATTTCCGGCAGGCGAGGAGATCATAATGCCAAAGCGTACCGCATCTGCACCAAAGCGATCGATCAGCTCAAGCAGATCGGGTGAGTTGCCTAATTGTTTACTCATTTTTCTTCCCTGCTTATCACGTACCATACCGGTGAAATACACATCACTGAAAGGTTTTTCATCCATGTATTCCATTCCCGCCATGATCATCCTTGCTACCCAGAAGAAAATAATATCCTGCCCCGTTACCAGTACAGAAGTTGGATAATAATAATTGATCTCTTTGTTTCCCGGATCTGATATTCCATTAAAGACTTCAATCGGCCATAGCCAGGAAGAGAACCAGGTGTCCAGTACATCTTCGTCCTGAGTGATATCTTCAATTTTGAATTTTGAATTTTGAATTTTAAATTTTTCCTGAGCTTCTTCTTTGGTTTCAGCTACTACAAAATTTCCATCAGGCAGGTACCATGCCGGTATCCTTTGTCCCCACCAAAGCTGCCGGCTGATGCACCAGTCTTTTACATTTTCCAGCCAGTATTTATAGGTGGCTAAAAATCTTTCTTCGGGGTGAATTTTTATTTTGCCGGATACGACTGCATCCAAAGCTTTAGCTGCTGGTTCTTTCATGCTTACAAACCACTGCGTGGAAATTCGCGGCTCTACTACCGCATTTGTTCTTTGTGAAAAACCAATGCGGGGGGTATATGCTTCTTCTTTGATCAGTAATCCATCAGCCTCTAATTTTTCAATTGCTTTTTTCCTTGCTTCAAACCTGTCAAGTCCAACAAAGACCTGAGCCGCTTCACTCATCGTGCCATCTTCATTGATCGTGTCAATGGTTTCAAGATTATGTTTCAATCCAATGTTATAATCATTGATATCATGTGCAGGTGTGATCTTCAGTGCTCCTGTTCCAAATTCTTTATCTACATATTCATCAAAGATCACCGGAACGATCCTGTTAACTAAAGGAACTATAACTTTTTTGCCTTTGAAGTTTGTATAGCGTTCATCAGAAGGGTTCACACATACTGCAGTGTCGCCCATAATTGTTTCCGGGCGTTGTGTGGCTATGACTATGAAGTCTGAAGTCTGAGACCTGAAGTCCGGTTTT
>CAZOOT010000199.1:0-4091 GCA_964581455.1 uncultured Chitinophaga sp.
ATACCTAATTCTTTCAATAACTCATATGCTTCTTCATCTGAATTTGCATTTGTAACAAATGTGATATCAAGCCCGGTTATTTTATTTACTTTATCAATATCAATTTCAGGGAAAATGATCTGCTCAGTAACACCTATTGTAAAATTTCCGCGACCATCAAATGATTTTTCATTTACACCCTTAAAGTCACGTACACGAGGTAATGCAACAGCGATAAATCTATCCAGGAATTCAAACATCTTTACGCCACGCAATGTTACCCTGGCACCAATCGGCATTGCTTTACGCAATTTGAAATTGGAGATATCTTTTTTGGATAAAGTTGCCATGGCTTTCTGGCCGGAAATCGTTGACAATTCATCAACTGAAATATCGATCAGCTTCTTGTCATTCACCGCACCGTTTACACCACGGTTCAGACAGATCTTTTCCAGCTTTGGCGCCTGCATCACACTGGTATAATTAAATTTCTTTACCAATGCCGGCACTACTTCTTTTTTGTACTTATCCGCTAATCTCGGCGTATATGTTTTTGTACTCATAATTCAATTTTTAAAATCATTGCTTAAATTTTCTCTCCTGACTTTTTTGATACACGAATGGTTTTTCCATCTTTTCTTTCCCTGGTTACTTTAGTGCCGGATTTTGCTTTCGCATCCCAAAGCATCACATTGCTGATGTGAATAGGCGCTTCCATTTTTACAATGCCGCCTTTGGTATTCTGTGCCGAAGGCTTTGTGTGTTTTGTAATAATGTTCACACCCTCTACAATCACCTTGTTGTCTTCAAAAATTACTTTCTTCACGACCCTTGGCTTTGTTGTGTCTTTATCATCGCCTGAAATAACAACAACGTTATCTCCTTTTCTGATGTTAAACTTTGGTTTGAATCTTGTTTTCATTCCTGCATCCCTGAGGGATTATTTTTAATTTAAAAAATTTATTCTTTTTTCTGTTTCAATTTTGTCAAACAAGCTTACAACACTTCTGGGGCAAGAGAAATAATTTTCATATATCCCTTATCACGTAATTCCCTGGCTACCGGCCCGAAAATACGGGTGCCTCTTGGCTCATCAGAAGGATTGAGTAATACAACCGCATTGTCATCAAAACGGATATAGGAACCGTCTTTCCGACGCAGTTTATTCGTCGTTCTTACTATTACCGCTTTTGTTACTGTACCTTTTTTAATACCGCCTGCTGGCATAGCATCTTTTACAGTAACTACTATAGTATCACCAATCCTGGCATAACGCTGTCCGCTATTACCCAATACACGGATACATAAAACTTCTTTAGCGCCACTGTTATCTGCCACATTCAATCGGCTTTCTTGCTGAATCATTTTGTTTAGTTTTTGGCCTATCCCTCGGTCCCTTTCCTAAGGAAAGGGAGGCCAGGCTAATTATCAATTTTCATCTTAAGTACTAACACCTCATCTAAAGAACTTTAACTAACTTTTGCCCTGTGTGTTAGCAAGCCCTCCCTTTGGGAGGGTTTGGGTGGGCTTTACTTAACTTTTTCAATTACTTCCACCAGTCTCCAACGCTTTGTTTTGCTTAAAGGACGACTCTCCATTATTTTAACGGTATCGCCGATACTGCACTCATTTTTTTCATCATGAGCATGAAACTTGGAAGTTTTCTTTACAAACTTTCCATAGATTGGGTGCTTTACTTTTCTTTCAACAGCAATCGTAATGGTCTTTGCCATCTTGTTGCTGGTAACAACACCTGTTTTTGTTTTACGTAAATTTCTTTCAACCATTTTTTTAGCTTTTGCTTTTATACGCCTGATACTTTTTTCTTCAATTCAGTTTTTAACCTGGAAACTTCACGACGAAGCCCCCTGATACTTACAGGATTCTCTAGCGGAGAAATAGAATGAGCAAATTTTAATTTCTTCAGTCTCATTTCATCTTCCTGAATCCGGGCTTTTAGGTCCGCTTCATTCAGGCCCTGTATGCTTTTTAAAAAATCTACTTTTTTAGACATTGTCTATCCGTTTAATTCAATTAATGATTTACTAAGTCTCTGCGTGTAACAAACTTCGTTTTAATAGGAAGCTTGCCTGCTGCCAATGCTAAAGAAGCTTTCGCTACTTTTTCAGTAACACCATCCACTTCAAACATGATGCGGCCTGGTTTTACTACTGCAGCCCAGAATTCAAGGTTTCCTTTACCCTTACCCATTCTAACCTCAGCAGGTTTACGAGTAATAGGTTTATCAGGAAAAATGCGAATCCATACATTACCCTCACGTTTCATTTCACGGGTTAATGCCTGACGGGCAGCTTCAATTTGACGATCGGTGATCCAATGCTGATCCAATGCCTTAAGGCCATAAGACCCAAATGCTATGGTTGTACCTCTTTTAGCATCGCCTCTCATGCGACCCTTCTGCATCTTCCTATGTTTCGATCTTTTAGGTTGTAACATCTTTTATTAATTTCTGGTAACTAATTTAATATTCTGCCAATCCAACTTTTATCTTGGCGCTCCGCTTCTGCCGCCGCCACCACTTCTGCCACCGCCGCCGCTTCTGCCACCACCTCTTCTATCACCGCCACCGCCTCTTCTATCATCTCTCCTTTCAAAATCTCTTCTTTCTCTTCTTTCACCACCTTCATTCTTTCCGGCTACAAAATTTGGATTCAAATCTCTCTTCGCCAATACTTCACCCTTACAAATCCATACTTTGATCCCGATCTTTCCATAAACTGTCAAAGCAAAAACATTTGCATAATCAATATCCATACGGAATGTATGCAAAGGCACACGACCCTGTTTGATTTCTTCTGAACGGGCAATCTCTGCACCGCCAATACGGCCACCAACTTTTACTTTTATTCCTTCAGCACCCATACGTAATGCAGAAGCAATTGACATTTTAATGGCTCTTTTGTAGTTGATACGATTTTCGATCTGCCGGGCAATTGTATCAGCTACGATCATGGCATCCAGTTCCGGACGACGGATCTCCAGGATATTGATCTGCACATCCTCTTTATTCGTAAGTTTTTTCAACTCTTCTTTGATTCTGTCAACTTCACCACCACCTTTACCAATGATAATACCTGGTTTAGATGTGTGAATGGTAATTATCAGTTTTCCAAGTGTCCTTTCAATAACGATTTTTGAAATTCCACCCTTGTTGATACGGGCATTCAGGTAAATTCTGATTTTGTGATCTTCAATCAATTTACTGGCATAATCTTTTTTACTGCCATACCAATTAGACTCCCATCCGCGGATGATGCCTAACCTGTTACCAATTGGATTTGCTTTTTGACCCATATTGTTTTTTTAAATTCCGATTTTCATCCCGATAAATACCGGGATTATAATTTTTATTTAGTTTTCTTCGTTGTTGCTTTTTTTGTTGCAGTTTTCTTAACCGCAGCTTTCTTTGTTGCAGTTTTCTTGGCTGCTTTTTTTGGTGCTTCTTCTGCTACCTCAACCGTTGGTTCTTCCACTACCGGTGCTGTGGCAATCTTTGTTTGTTTTATATCCACAACCAATGTGACATGATTGCTTCTTTTACGAACACGGTAACCACGACCCTGTGGCGCCGGACGCATACGTTTCAACATTCTGCCACCATCAACCATAATTGTTTTTACCAGCAATTCACTTTCGTCAGCACCTTCATTTTTCTGCTTCCAATTGTTGATAGCACTTAGTACCAGTTTACGCATTGGTACTGCAGGATGCTTTGGGCTATGTTCCAGAATGGTCAATGCTTTATCCACCTTAAGTCCACGAATAAGATCTGCAAGCAAACGCATTTTGCGTGGTGAAGTGGGATAATTTCTAAGTTTTGCTACTGCTTCCATTTTTTCTTATTTCTTTATTTGTGTTGCTATATTATAAGTAAAGAATTACTCAGCTATATCAACTCAATTTTTTTAGTCAATTTTCTTACTTGAGTGTCCTTTGAACTGGCGGGTAGGTGCAAATTCACCTAATTTATGACCTACCATAAACTCCGTTACATAAACAGGTATGAACTTATTACCATTATGTACCGCAAAAGTGTGACCTACAAAATCAGGAGTGATCGTAGAACGTCTGCTCCAGGTTTTGATTACACT
>CAZOOT010000200.1:0-4051 GCA_964581455.1 uncultured Chitinophaga sp.
TGTTTGGTTTCTTTTAATAAACGTTTTGTTTCATCAAAGAGTCTTGCACTTTCCAGTGCAATACTCATGGTATTGGCCAGTGTATTTATTAAGCGGGCATCCGAATCTGTGAAAGCATCTTCATGATCGATGTTCTGCAAACTGATAATGCCGGTAACATTGCTGCCGGCAATCATGGGCACCATGATCATGGATTTGGGCGTTTCTCCCTGTATCACCGGGCTGTTATATTCTACACTTAATTTTTCCAGGTCACGGTTGATCATCATTTCCACTTTGTTTTCAATCACATGTTTTCTGAAACCAAATGGTTTTCTTGGACCAAGTAATGTTCTATCTCCTTTTTCATAAGAGTAGCGGTCTTCGATCATTTTTGTTTTGCGGTCGTACATTACGATATCAATGACCTGTGCATCAAAAATCTCCCGGATTTTTTCTCCCACCAATTCATAAATGCCTTCCATATCCATTTCCCTTACCAATCCATCCTGTACACTGTTGATGACGGCTAACTCAGCATTACGTTGCTCGGTTTCTTTCAGCAGTCTTTTTGTTTCATCAAAGAGGCGGGCACTTTCCAGTGCAATACTCATGCTGTTGGCCAGCGTATTTAATAAACGAACATCCGATTCTGAAAAGGCCTGTTCATGATCTATATTCTGCAAACTGATAATACCGTTCACTTCGCTGCCGGCAATCATGGGCACATAGACCTGCGATTTGGGTACTTCGCCAATGAGTATTTCGTTGTTATAATCTTTCATTGCCTGTTCTACATTTTCATTATGCAGCAACAGGGTTTTTGTTTCAATCACATGTCTCCTGAATCCTTTGGGAGGTCTGGGACCCAGTAAAGACCGGTCGCCTTTTTCATAAGCATATCGGTCTTCGACCAGGTTGGCTTTTTTATCATAAGTAACAATATCGATTACCTGGGCATCAAAAATTTCGCGGATCTTTTCTCCTACCAGTTCATAAATGCCCTGCATATCCATTTCTCTTACCAATCCATCCTGCACACTGTTGATGACGGCCAGCTCTGCATTACGCTGTTCGGTTTCTTTTAGTAAGCGGTTGGTTTCATCAAAGAGTCTTGCGTTTTCCAATGCTACACTCATACTGTTGGTAAGAGTTGTCAGTAATCGTAAATCGGAATCACTGTATCCAAATTCTTTGTCCACGTTTTGAAGACTGATTGATCCTTTGACTACTTCACCGACAATCATTGGCACAAAGACAGCCGATTTGGGAGGTTGGCCTTTGGTAACCCCGGTGCTTCCGTATTTTTTTGCAGTTTCAACATAATCCTCATTTATCAGTAATGCTTGTTTTGTTTGAATAAGTTGTTTATTGGCCCACATGAAAGGACGAGGGTCAACTTTCATATGTTCTCCCTTTTCTATAAAATATTCAAAATATTCCTGATTGGATAAATGGTTAAATGTCCGTATAACCAGTGTATGAGAATCTGGAAATAAAGTGCATAAACGATCGCCAACAAGTTTGTAAATACCATGAATATCGAGTTCCCGTGCAAGTCCGTCCTGTACACTATTGATCACAGCTAATTCTGCGGTACGTTGTTCAGTTTCTTTCAGCAGGCGGGTGGTTTCATCAAATCTTTTTGCACTTTCCAACGCCACACTCATACTATTGGCTAATGTGGTAAGTAGGTTCACTGATGAATCGGAAAAAGCATTTTCCTTGTCCAGGTTCTGCAAACTGATCATACCCATAACTTTTCCCCTGGAGATCATCGGAACAAATACGGCAGATTTAGGTTGTTCACCATGAATTACTGAACTACCAAATTCTACACTTTTTTGATCAAGGTCTTTATTGATCAGTAATAATTGACCTGTTTCTATTACGTGTTTCCTGAATCCTTTTGGTTCCCAGCTTCCAACCAATGTCCGGTCTCCTTTTTCATAGGCATACCGGTCTTCGAGTAAATTTGACAGACTATCATACGTAACAATATCAATCACCTGGGCATCGAAAATTTCCCTGATCTTTTCACCCACCAGTTCATAAATGCCACTCATGTTCATTTCACTTACAAGCCCTTCCTGCACACTGTTGATCACCGCCAGTTCTTCCACACGATGGCTTAATTGATAAGTACGCTCAGCCACTACTTTTTCCAGTTCTCGATGCTTTTCATGTAAGTGTTGTGTACGCCAGCGGACAATTAAATAAATAATTGCAGCGGCAATAATTGCATATAATATATATGCCCACCAACTGCCATACCAGGGTGGTGAAACAGAAAAAGTATATGAGACTTCTGCACTTTCAATATCATAAATGTTTTTTGACTTTACCCGAAAGGTGTAAGTGCCACCCGAAAGATTTCCAAACTCACGGAAATTTTGTTTGCTCCATTCACTCCATCCTTTATCCCAGCCATCGAGATAAGTGGAAAACAAGGTTTCATTTTCCTGTTTAAAAAAAGGAGCAGCAAACTGAAACCGGACTGAATTCCATTTATGTGAAAAATCAGGTTTATCGGCAGAGTGATCAAGGCCGGAATAAAATACAGAATCTTCATTCAGGGTGATGCCACGAATAATAGTATGGATGCTATCACTTTTTGTTTCTGCCAGGTTTCCATCATATCGAATGATGCCTTCATTACTACTAAACCAAACCACTTCCTTTCCTTCCTTATCAATGGTGGGAGTGATACCCCATACAGGATAATTCTTTCTTAATTCCCTAAACGGAGCTTCAATTATTTTTACTGAACCATCTGGCGTTGGAAGTTTTACAAAAACTCCCGATCCGGCATTGGCCCATATTCTTCCCAGGTGATCCGGAGTATGTAAGTTGGTACCTGATGCATTATTGACAAAAGACTTACTCCAGAGAACATCTTTATCCTGAATAAACTTGTTTTGATTTTTATCAAAAACAAAAATGGAATCCTTTTCAGAAAAATAATATGCTTTTCCATCGTATTCCAGCAAATTAACCGGCCTTGTAGGTAACCCGTGAGTACTATTATAAACTAGTACAGGAACTTTTTCCAGTGAATGATTAAGTCCGTTTTCATAAAATTTCAACAACCTGACTTCTCCAGGGTTTTCCCCGGGAATCCATAAATTTCCTTCTTCTGTTTCAATAGCAGTTGAACCTCCATATGATATATCCGGATTAAAAGACTGGATAGAATAAGTGCCATTGTTTGAATTATATTTTACCAGGGCCATCCCGCTGCGCAACGAACAATAAAAAAGCGTAGTATCTTTTTTTGAACGTTGGAAACCATTCATATTAAAATTATAATTTACGCTGGTAATTACCGGAACAATTTTCCCGGCTTTTATTTTTTGCAAACCGTTGTCTGCTGCAGCTACAAGCAGATCATTCCCGTTCAATATAAAATTTCCAATCTGTCCGGAACTTCCGGCAAGTTTTTCAAAACGGTTACTGAGTTTATTCAACATATAAACTCCGGTATTGGTACCTGCATAAATTGTATCATTGATAATGCCAACACTGAAAACAGCTTTGCCCGGTAAGCCCATCGTCTCATTGTAGTAAGTGAGTGAGGAGTTCAGATCAAATTTGGCAATGCCATTAAATAGTGGAATCCATAAAATGCCGCGGCTATCTTCAAAAACATAATCCGCTGCATTATCCATCAGACCCACAGTTTTATCAATTACCTGTATCAATTTTCCCTGCTTGTCAATAATAACTATTCCATCATTGAAATTATTAAATGCAAAATTTCCATTGCTTAATAAAATACCACCATAAAGACTTTTATTAACTAAGTATGCGTCAGCTTCGGTTTTAAAAGGAATAAAATCTTTGCCATCGTAAATAAATAATCCCTGGGTTCTGGTACCAATAAGCATTCTGTCCTTATCATAAGGGAGTAAGGCGTAGATGCGTTCATTGGCAAATTTTTCACCATTTGGCACTACATGAAAGCTGTCATTTTTTAAAACAGTAAGCCCACGGCCCCAGATGCGTACATAGTATTGGCCATTGACAACGTCGCCGACATGAAATCCTTCTTTGCTTTCATACACCTTCATCG
>CAZOOT010000201.1:0-4013 GCA_964581455.1 uncultured Chitinophaga sp.
GCTTGAAATTATGAATCCAAAGAAACCTCAATAACTTCCTTTTATATAAAATGAAGTGGGTAGTTGTAGGGCATAGTAAGAGAAAATCGTTCCTAACTCTATAATTTGTCAGTGCTGAAATTTTTTCTAATTTGCAGTATCTTTACAAGAAAAAAAAATGAATATAACTTTGTTAAAATCAAATCTACATAAACTGATTGATCAAATTGAAAACCAGTCTCTTCTCGAAGATTACTATGAAGAAATGAAAAATATTTTCGAAAAATCGCAAGATAATGTTTGGGATAAATTGACTGATGATCAGAAGAAGGAAATCCTTTTATCTTATGAAGAAAGTGAGATAGAAACTGATCTCATCGAAAATGATTCAGTTATGAATAAATACAAAAATTGGCTGTGAGAATACGATGGACAAAAAGGGCTGAGAAATCCTTTGATCAAATCGTCGAGTTTCTTCAGGAAAAATGGAGCCTAAATTCAGCTATAAATTTTGTTCAAAGAACTAATCATTTCATTGAAACACTATAAGAACAGCCAAAGATTGGAAGACCTGAAAAAGCAAAAAAGGACTTACGAAGCTTCGTGCTTTCAAGACAAACAACTGTTTTCTACAGAATAAAAAGTAATGAAGTAATAATCCTATTAAAGTTTTTTGATACAAGACAAAACCCTTTGAAGAGAATCAAGTAACTACGCCCTACAACATGCGGTTACCGTAATTGCCTGTTTGTGTGTGTATCTGGAGGCTGGAATATTTAATGGGCCATGTTTTAGGTACAGTGTGTCTCCGTATGCCGGCAACTAAGGTAACCGCTACACGATAGACAACTTGAACGGGTCGACCTGAATATCCGGTTTCTGTTTTCAAAACTGATGTGAGGTAGGTGTAAAAAACACCGACCTTCTTATTAAAGACCTATTCATTCATTCTTCCTCCTACGTAAAAGGAAGTGTTTGAACAACCAAATTTCCATAAGAAAGAACCGGAAAAATTTGTGAACGATGGTGATGTAAGACAGCTTTTTAAAATCTATCTTTGGGGAAACTAATAAATAAAACGCTATTTCGTTGTGCGTCATGCGATTTGACATTCCGATAAATTAGAAATAAAATAATTATGAAAAATAAAACCTTGATATTTTTATTCAGTGTATACTTTTCTATTGCAGATGCACAAACCAACTATTTCCCTGATACAACATGGCAGGTTAAAACACCAGCTGAAATGAACCTGAATAAAACTTTGTTAGACAGTGCCGTGAATTTTGCTTTAAACAGTGAAAATAAGGTGGAGAGAGATTTACGAATTGCCAATCTAAAATCCTATGCAAGAGAGCCAGATTACAAAATGGTTGGGCCTATGAAAGAACGTGGCGGTCCAGCAGGTGTAATTTTAAAAAATGGTTACATAGTAGCACAATGGGGAGATATTCATCGAGTAGATATGACTTTTAGTGTAACAAAAAGTTTTCTTTCTACAACTGCAGGATTGGCTATAGACAACGGACTTATAAAAAGTGTAAATGATAGTGTGAAAAATTATGTTTGGGATGGAACTTTTAAAGGACAACATAATTCAAAAATAACATGGCACAATTTGCTAAACCAGTCTTCTGACTGGAGCGGAACGCTTTTCGGATTACATGATTGGGCAGACCGACCGCCTAAAGAAGGAGGTATTGATGATTGGAAAAATAGGAAACTCAATGAACCAGGAACTGTATTTGAATATAATGATGTACGCGTTAACCTGCTCGCCTATTCTTTACTTCAAGTTTGGAGAAAACCTTTACCTGTTATACTTAAAGAAAAAATTATGGACCCCATCGGTGCTTCTACTACTTGGCGTTGGTATGGATATGAAAACTCGTTTGTAAATGTTGATGGATTAATGATGCAGTCGGTAAGTGGTGGTGGTCATTCTGGAGGTGGAATTTTTATAAGTGCAATAGACCAAGCCAGGTTTGGACTATTATTCTTAAGAAAGGGCAAGTGGAAAAACCAACAATTATTGTCAGAAAAATGGGTTAATGCTGCTCATCAATCTTCAAGTTCCAATAAAGATTACGGTTATATGTGGTGGATAAATACAAGTGAAAGATGGAAAGACGTTTCATCTGAAATTTACTATGCGGCTGGTTTTGGAGGAAATTTTATTGTAATTGATAATGCGAATGACTTGGTCGTAGTTACTCGGTGGATGGATGACAGTAAAATGGGCGAGTTCATGAATCTGGTTGAGCAATCAATAACACAAACATCCAACCTCAAAAAATAAATGATTAGGTAAAAGAAAATCATTTAATAGATTAAGATGCACGAAAGCACAACAATGTATTAAAAGGGCTGATTATAGGGTTATGATTTCAGATATTAAGAAAGCCGGCGTTGCAAAATGGCAAAGCCGGCTTTCTTCTTATTTTTAAACGATGATTATTCCGTTTACGGTGCTGCCGGGATGTAAGGTATCAGGACACCATCAATTTCGTGAATTATTCCATTTGAAGCTGATAAATTGGCCTCAACAATGAATGCCATGGAGCTGCCGGGTTCTTTACAGATTGATAACCATGGGTTAACATAGAATGATTCTCCCAGTAGCGTTTCAATCTCGCGGAGACCGTTTTTGGGCACAACACTGTTCGCAGCCCGGCGACCTTCAGTAACATGATAAAGAAGGACATCAAGAAGATATTCATTATTTGAAAGAAGGTCCATTCTTCCCGCGTCTGTCAGGAATGAAATAAGGTCTTCAAAAGCTTCATCATTGGGGGCAAAAACAGTAAACTGATCTTCTCCACCCAGAACTTCGAGTAACCCTGCTTCCGGAAGGGCTGTGTGTACCTGGAGAACAATGGCTTCAAGAATGGTAAAATTATCGGCATTTACGACCATAGTAACGATAGTTTCATTACCAGGCTTTGGTGCGCGGTTGTCAGGGGATACATCGGGTTTGTTGCCCGGGATATGGCCATCCTTCAACTCCACGGATTCGGGAGCGAAGAAACCATCGTCGGCTTTGTCACAACTTACTGCAAATAACCCTTGAGCCTTGCTAGATAAATGGCGTAAAACCATTCTTTGGCATATGCGATCAGGCGACTTATATGTTCAGAATGAGATTTCAAAATTTACAACCACCATATCATATAACAGGGCTGGAATCCTCATGAGCGAGCAAGGAGATAATTTCAAATCACTGTCATCAATTTCATCAGATTTGAATAACTTATTAATCAATGGCTAATAAGAAAAGAACATGGAAGTTTTGGGTTTCAAGAACCCTTTTAGCCCTTTTGTTAATAGGGGGCGTTTGGCTAACCAATCTGATTTGGTTTCGCCCATACAATATCCGGCACTTTTACGACAGGACTTTTGTGAAATATGCCTTGAATAGCCCGGAGATGATTACTGCATTAAGCATACCGGTTTTGTTTGATTGGACAAAAACAAAGCTGGATGACGTGTCGGACGGAAGACTCTGGAAGGATTTTCAACAGAGCAAGGAGGATTACGCCACACTCCTCAGTTATAATCTTGACAAACAATCGCCAGCCAACCAACTGAATACGAAAATCCTCAATGCTTTCATGAAATCAGGGATTGAAGGTGAGCCATTTTTTTACCACAATTATCCGGTTAATCAAGTTTCCGGCGTTCAAAGGGATTTGCCCATATCTTACTTCCAAAGGAGTCAGCAATAGCTTTTGTCGGTGGGCCGAGCCTTGAATAGATTTCACTTTCATTTTGTCCGATAAGTGGATGATGGAATGATTCACTGGCAATACATGACATGGCGTGCGGTAAAGTTTACCCCTCGGCAAACGAGGAGTAGTTGGGAATAAAATTATATCGGATGTTTTAAACTTAAATATGTTTGGTGTGTTGAAATAATTAGGCTGTAACTAAATAGCGTACGGTTATATACGAATTAAGCATCATTAAAAAACTCCAATGATTTGAAGAAAATTGTTAGTATTACCCTTTTGGTTGTTGCATCGATTGTTATGGCA
>CAZOOT010000202.1:0-4002 GCA_964581455.1 uncultured Chitinophaga sp.
CGACTAAAAGTCCCTCCTTCGGAGGGATTTAGGGAGGCCTCTAATGAACTTATTTGACGTATATCCACTCAATGAAATCACCATCGTAAAAGCAAAAGGCTCCTATGTGTGGGATGATAAAGGAGAGCAATATCTTGACCTTTATGGAGGCCATGCCGTAATTAGTATTGGCCATACGCATCCCCATTGGGTGAAAAGTATAGAAGAACAGCTGAATAAAATTGCATTCTATTCCAATTCAATAAAAATTCCTTTACAACAACAACTGGCTGAAAAACTTGGTAAGGTTTCAGGGAAAGAGGATTATCAATTATTTCTTTGTAATAGCGGAGCTGAAGCAAATGAAAATGCTTTAAAACTTGCCAGCTTTCACAATCGTAGAAAGAAAGTAGTTGCTTTCAGCAAATCATTTCATGGCAGAACTTCATTAGCCGTTTCTGCTACAGATAATAAAAGTTATATCGCACCCGTGAATGAAACGGAGAATGTAATTTTTCTTCCATTCAACGATTCCGCCGCTTTGGAAGAATGTTTTAAGAAAAATGGAAAAGAAATCTCCTCAGTAATTATTGAAGGCATTCAAGGCGTAGGCGGTATCAATATTGCAGCAGATTCTTTTCTGCAACAAATCCGTTCACTATGTGATGAACATGGCGCAATTTATATTGCAGACAGTGTACAATGCGGTTATGGCAGAAGTGGCAAATTTTTCAGCCACGATTTTGCCGGAGTAAATGCGGACATCTATACCATGGCCAAAGGAATGGGTAACGGTTTCCCGGTTGCCGGAATAATTGTTTCGCCTAAAATAGAACCAATACATTTTCAATTGGGAACCACTTTTGGTGGCAACCATCTTGCTTGTGCAGCTGCATTGGCGGTACTAGAAATAATTGAAGAAGAAAAATTAATGGGTAATGCTGTTATGGTGGGTAAATACCTGAAAACTGAATTGAAAACTATTCCTCAATTAAAAAATGTAAGAGGCAAAGGATTGATGATAGGATTTGATGTGCCTGATGAGTTAAAGGATTTGAAAAAAAATCTTTTGTGGACACAAAAAATATTTACCGGAGAAGCAAAACCGAATGTTATTCGCTTGCTTCCATCTTTGGCTTTGAAAAAAAGAGATGCAGAACAATTTATTGATTCAATAAAAGAAGAGATAGTGAAAGTAGAGGCGTCAGTCTGAATACAAGCACACAGATGAACACAGATATCATTCTACTTCGTAGAATGAATGGATGAAAGAACATTGTGCTTTGTGGGTCTTCCCCGCCTGGGCGGGGCGAATTGAGGAACTGTAATTATTAAAACGACCTGGGGTGGGTTGATGCCCAAAGAACAGAAAGTTGAATACCCGATAGTTATCGGGTGCGACGTCCGCCCGGCTACCATTCGGACGGGCAACGAAGACGCTATGAAAAACAATAGTTGGTAACAAAATAAAAACACTAAAATTGAAACAATTTATTTCTGTTAATGATGTTCTTACTCCCTCCTTCGGAGGGCTTGGGGAGGCCATTGATGCATTAGTGCAAAAAGCTCTTGCATACAAATCCAATCCTCTTACCGATAAATCACTCGGAACAAATAAGAGGATCGGTTGTTTATTTCTGAATCCGAGTATGCGGACCAGATTAAGTACGCAAATAGCTGCACAAAATCTTGGAATGGAAGCCATCATCTTTAATGTAGGTAGCGAAGGATGGATGCTGGAGTTTGAAGAAGAGGCCATCATGAGCGGCACATCTGTAGAACATGTAAAAGACGCTGCCCCTATTTTTGGAAAATATTTTGACATTCTTGCCATCAGAACTTTTCCTTCTTTAAAAAACAGGGAAGACGATTACAGCGAACTGTACATCAAACAATTTATAAAGTATGCTGGCATACCAGTAGTAAGTCTTGAAAGTGCAACATTACACCCTTTACAATCTCTAACAGATATACTTACGATTACGGAAGAAATGAATATATCTAATATTAATTCTTCGTCAAGCTCAGGACGTGAACCTAAAATTGTATTGACCTGGGCTCCGCATGTAAAACCATTACCTCAGTGTGTGGCTAATAGTTTTTCTCAATGGATAAATGCATGGGGAAAAGCTGATTTTGTAATTACACATCCTGAAGATTATGAACTGAGCTCAGTATTTACAAAAGGAGCAACAATAACTCATGATCAAAACGAAGCACTGAAAGATGCCGACTTTGTGTATGTAAAAAACTGGAGCACTTTTACTGACTATGGTAAAATGTATGAAAGCGACCCAAAGTGGATGATGACCAATAAAAAATTGGAGTTGACAAATAATGCGAAAGTGATGCACTGTCTCCCTGTTCGCAGAAATGTAGAATTGAGTGATGAGATATTAGACGGACCAAACAGCATCGTTACTCAAGAAGCTTCTAACAGGGTTTGGGCGGCGCAAGCTGTGTTGGCAGAAATATTAAAAAACCATGGCTAAACTATACGTCATAAAAATTGGTGGCAATATTATCGATGATAATAGGAAACTGAAATCATTTCTAAAAGATTTTTCTTTGCTGGGCGAAAAAAAAATTTTAGTGCATGGTGGCGGCAAGTTAGCAACCAGAATGGCTGAAGAACTTGGCATTGAACAAAAACTTTTAGATGGAAGAAGAATAACTGATGCAGAAACTTTGAAGATTGTAACAATGGTTTATGCGGGTTATATAAATAAAAATATTGTTGCTACATTACAGTCTTATGATTGTAATACCATAGGATTATCCGGTGCTGATGGTGATAGCATACTAGCACATAAAAGAGTGCATCCGGGAATGGATTTTGGTTTTGTAGGTGATATTGATTTAATCAATACCAAACTTATTAAGACGCTACTACAAGAAAATATTTCAATAGTTTTTGCACCAATAACACATGACCAGCAAGGGCAATTACTAAATACAAATGCGGATACTATAGCACAGGAAATTGCAAAAGCCATGAGTAGTTGGTATGAGGTTGAACTTATATATGCATTTGAAAAAGACGGCGTGTTGCTTGATGCTAATGATGACACCTCTGTAATTCCAGAAATCAAGCCAGCTGATTACCAGCAACTAAAGGAAACAAAAAAAATATTTGCTGGCATGATACCTAAACTGGATAATGCATTTTCAGCACTTAATAGCGGTGTAAACAAAGTGATAATTGGGAAAGCAGAAAATCTTAACCAGTTAGTCAAAGGAATGTCCGGAACTTCTATCATTAATGAGTAACAACATAACCATATTACTGCATGAAGCAATTGAACTGTTAAAGGAGCTAATAGCCACTCCTTCATTCAGTAAAGAAGAAGATCAGACTGCCGGAATTATCGGCAAATTCCTGGCACTGAAAAATATTGCCGCTACAAGAGTGGGGAATAATGTTTACGCTTTGAACAAAGAGTATGATGAATCAAAACCCACCATTTTACTCAATTCACATCACGACACGGTGAAACCAAATCCGCAATACACTAAAGACCCTTTTTCCCCAATCGAAGACGATGGCAAATTATTCGGACTTGGAAGTAATGATGCCGGAGGCTGTTTGGTTTCCTTGCTGGCTGTTTTTTTTAATTATTATGATAACTCAGATAGTAAGTACAATATCATTTTTGCTGCAACCGCTGAAGAAGAAATTTCCGGAGCAGGAGGTATTGAATACACTTTACCTTATTTACCAAAAATTGATTGCGCCATTGTTGGTGAGCCCACTCAAATGCAAATGGCGGTTGCAGAAAGAGGATTGATGGTGTTAGATTGCATAAGCCACGGAAAAGCTGGTCATGCTGCAAGAAATGAAGGAGAAAATGCGATATATAAAGCACTGAAAGATATTGAGTGGTTCAACAACTATAAATTTCCTAAGGTTTCAGAATTACTAGGGGCAAATAAAATGAGTGTAACAGTGATAGAAACGGAAAATAAAGCTCACAATGTTGTTCCTCCTGTTTGCAAATTTGTTGTAGATACCAGAATAAATGA
>CAZOOT010000203.1:0-3985 GCA_964581455.1 uncultured Chitinophaga sp.
ATAATCTTTACAGGAAATTAATCCAATACATGAAAAATCTGAATAAATTATTCCTGTTTACTTTCATCTTATACCCCTTTTATTTCTTTGCCCAGTTTCCTGTAATTACAGATACTATTCTTATAGCCCGTAACCTTGCTTATGAGAAAAAATTTGAAGATGCCCGGCATTTACTTTCCATTTATAACACAAACCATAAAGATGTACAGGCTCTCCGGCTTCAGGCGCAGGTATTATACTGGATGAAAAAACCTGATGAAGCAGGTACTGTTTATGAAAAAACTTTGATTTTATTTCCTGATGCGGTTTCAGTTAAACTGGATTACGGCAGCATGTTGTTTCAACTCAACAAATTTTCAAAAGCCCGGCAACTGCTCAACGATTATTTAATTGCTGACAGCCTTCATCCTGAAACAAATACGATGCTTGCTTATATTGATCTATGGACTGGCCGGATAAGTACTGCTAAAAAAAAGGCAGCGCTTCTTGAAAAACAATTTCCCGGTAACAGGGATGCAGTTTATATATTTCAGCAAATTGCCGCATATACTGCTCCTTATTTAAAAACAGGAGTAACCCTATTTTCCGATGATCAGCCAATACAAAAGCAAGGCTTTGAACCGGAAGCAGGAATTTATAAGTCATGGATATTCTCTCCTTTCATAAAAGCCAGGCTTTATAGTTTTGATGCAGACCAGATTTATAAAACTTCGTGGATTGAAGCTGGCAATAAAATCTCTATAGCTTCAACTAAAACCGATCTGGAATTTTCTGCCGGTTATTTTCAGGCAAGTAATTTCAATGGCGAAATGAGTTGGAAAGCAAAACTGGTTCAAAAAATTTCTTCAGCTTTTTCTCTCGATGCTGCTGCTGAAAAAAAACCTTATCAGTACACTTTAGCCAGTATAAAAAATCCCTTTCTGTACCAGGTGGCTGAGTTGGGTTTGAGTTTTGACAGGAAAAGCCGCTGGATGGGAAGAATGGCTTATCAGAACCAGCATTTTGAAGATGGAAACAATGCCTTTACTGCCTACCTGTGGTTATTGGCTCCGGTCTTTCATAAGAATGATTTTTCTTTCAAAGCAGGTTATGCTTTTTCTTATGCTGATGCAAAGCAAAATACTTTTCAATCAAAAAACTACCAGCCCATACCCCCTGTATTAAATGCAGAAATAGATGGAATCTATGATCCTTATTTTACACCGGCTGAACAGACTATTCATTCCTTGCTGCTTTCACTTCAGATTCCCTTTTCGGAATTTATCCGATTTTCTTCCAATCTGAATATTGGAGTAGCCGCTAAGGCCAGCCAGCCTTTTTTATTTGTAGATAAGAATGGGATGGGGCCGTTTTTTGTCAATAAAAAATTTGAATCTTACAGTTATACTCCGATGGAAATATCCGGCGAACTGCAATTTACTTTATCACGAAATTTCTTTATCAATTGAAATTATATTTACAATAGTTTAATTTTTTTTAAAAGTCATTCAGCCAATATTCAATTAAAATATCTTTTTATTAATGATAAATGGAAAAACTAATCTTTGGCAATACAGGAGAGCTGCGCCATTTACCCGCCTGTATAAACTGATTCTCCTGTCCCTGGTTATAGCAGGGATACTTTGTGTTATCAATCTTTTTAACTGGTGGTTTAAAGAAGATCATGTAGCCTCACTTCCCCTATACCTGCTGCTCACTTTTATTTTATGGTGGGGCATTTTCAGGATGGTTATATTATGGATCAGTTATTTGAAAATAAAAATTCCCGACCCGATAGCTGCCCCACCCGGGTTGAAAGTGGCCATTTTCACCACCAGTTCTCCGGGTGAACCGTTAAGCATGTTTGAAAAAACACTGGAAGCCTGCTCCAGAATAAATTATCCGCACACTACTTATCTGCTTGATGATACACAGGATTCCCGTTTTAAAGAAGTAGCGGAAAAACATGGAGCAATCTGGCTGGAGCTGGTTGGCTACCCCGGCGCCAAAGCTGGTAAAATCAATGCAGCTTTACAGATGACAACGGAAGATTTTATTCTGGTCCTCGATCCTGATCACATTCCATTTCCAAATTTTTTTGATGAAGTGCTGGGATATTTTACCAATGAAAAAACAGGATTTGTGCAGGTAGCACAAACTTATTATAACCAGGCCAGATCCTTTACTGCAAAAGGAGCTGCAGAACAAACTTATGGTTTTTATGGTCCTACACAAATGGGATTGAACGGGATAAACTGTACAGTGGCCATTGGCGCCAATTGTACTTTCAGAAGAAAAGCTTTGGAAAGTGCAGGCGGTCATGGTACAGGGCTTGCCGAAGATTTGGTGACAGCTATCCGCATTCATGCTCAGGGATGGAAATCTGTTTATGTACCTGTAGTTGTAAGCCGGGGCCTTGTACCGGAAGACATGGGATCATTTTGCAAACAACAACTGAAATGGGCCAGAGGTGTGCATGAAGTTTTGTTTACAGAACTTCCTGAATGCTGGAAAAAATTATCGTGGTGGCAGCGTTTATCCTACGGCACTATTGGTACCTACTATTTTTCCGGTGTCTCCATGTTTTTCTTTATCCTTTTCCCTTATTTATTTTTATGGTTGGGTAAATTACCGGCACATATGGATCTAACTGAATTCCTGTTGCACTGGCTGCCTGTTGTCATTATCGCGGTCTCTATATATTTATATATGCAAAAATGGCTTTGCCATCCGGCTGCTGAAAGAGGTCTTCATTTAAAAGGTATGTTTTTGAAATTTGCCTGCTGGCCAGTTTTTGCCTTTGGCTTTATTCTGTCGCTATGGAATGGAAAAATTCCCTATATCCCCACAGCCAAACAAGCTGTAAAAGGGTTTACCCCATTTGTACGTCCGTTAATTATTCAGCAATTCATTTTTCTTGTCACTTTTATAGTGGTGGTTGTTTTAAGGAAATATTATATACCGGAAGCCCGGCTTCAATTGACCAGTGGAATGCTCTGGGGCATGGTCGGATTTTCAATTATCTCATTTCTTATGACCTTTGGTGGTTTATATGCGGCTTTTGAATCCAGGAAATTGCCTGCTGAAGAACCCTGGAATAAAATTGATATAAATAAAATCCAATACTCATCTTCAATATCAGAAATAAATGAAAAATAAATCTGCTTTAAAAGATTCAAAGTTTTTTGCCTTTGTAGTGCGGTCCGGACTATTGCTGTTAGCCATCACGACAGGTGTTTCTATTTTTTTGCTACTGACATGGGCCGGGAAAAAAAATAAAGGCCCGCTGGAAGATCTTCTGATGAATGCTGATTACAAAATTTCGCAACTGGAAAAAAATGTATTGGGAAAAGATGAAAGAAAAACAAGATCTGCTTCGCTGCAATGGCTTTATAAATACCGTACCAATAAAACCATGTTTAATACTTTAGACACAATATTGCTTGGCGCTTACGATGATAATACAGCAGAATCCTATGAAAGTATTATTGGCCTGGAAGATTCTATCCGTACAACACTCCCCATCATTTCCATCTATACCGCCTGGGGCAGTAAGAAAACACAAGTGTTTCCACTACTGAGAGTGCAGGCAATCTCAGATCTGGGTTCCATTCCGATGGTGACATGGGAGCCCTGGTTGAATGACTTTAACGAAGAGGAATTCCCCGTCATAGCAAATAAAAAGGATAAGAACCATGAAGGGATGAAAGAAATTACTGCCGGAAAATTTGATACTTATATTGACAAATGGGCCATCGCAGCAAAGCAGTTTGGCACTCTCTTAATTTTACGATTTGGTCATGAAATGAATGATCCGTTCCGGTATCCCTGGGGGCCACAAAATAATAAACCGGAAGATTTTATTTCTGCGTGGCATCATGTAGTTGACCGGTTTAAAGCTATTGGCGCAAATAATATCATCTGGATCTGGTCGCCACATCCGGCCTATACCACTTATCCGCAGTTTTATCCTGGCGAGAAATACGTAGACTGGATTGGTGTAACT
>CAZOOT010000204.1:0-886 GCA_964581455.1 uncultured Chitinophaga sp.
CACTGCTGGTGTTCCTTAAAAAAAATAACACGCCGTGGTTGGTGTACTGAGTTTATCGAAGTATCTCCGCCAACCACATGCATTAAAACCTCCTCTCAATTTTAAAAATATCTACAGATCAAAAACACCAACAACGGAGTAAAAAAGAAGCCCGGCGCTATGCACCGGGCTCTCTGTGTTTTTACGTTACCGTAATTTTTTCTTTGGATTCGCTTTCTTCTGTGCTGAGCTTTTCTTTTTAGTAGGCTTATTCTATCAGGGTTCTGCTGTCTTTTTTGGCATAAAATTAAATTTAAGGTTAGTGAATTATTTATTTGGCTGCACAGTATTTCTTCCCAATCCTCTATGTTATCCTTTCTAAAGCAGTAACTGTACAACTAGTCTAAAAGTAAACAAAGATATGCCTATAATGGTAAATACTTCTTCCCTGCTGAGTCTTCAAATATTAAACTTCGTAGCCAATGTCTCACAACTCATATATTTTCAGTCCTCATTTCTTTTTGTCCACTTGTCATCAGAAGCATTGGCACAACCCAAAAGCAATAAAATTACATGAACTATAACCATTAGTCATCAAACTATTATCAACACTCTAAGTAATAATTTGTAGCTCAAATAAAATTACTTACCTTCCTTATCCTTCTTCTTTCGCCCCCTATTTGGACAATACCCATTTATTTATTTAACCACTCTAAAACCAAAAAGAAATGAAAAAAATTTTTTTTCTCTTCTTGCTAATTCCATTATTAGGAATAGGGCAGAAAAACGTTATTAATGGCTTTCGTGTATTTCCCAAAGCTGACAAAAGTCTGGAATTTGAAAAAGCATTTATTTCCCATGTACAGAAATACCATACCGGTGACTGGAAATGGAATGTATGGGAAAT
>CAZOOT010000204.1:896-3984 GCA_964581455.1 uncultured Chitinophaga sp.
CAATCAGGGCCGGATTATGGCGGGTTTATGGTTACGGAAGGTCCATTAAGCTGGGACCAGTTTGATACCCGTGGTAACCTGGGACAAGCTCATACAGATGATTGGGCTAAAAATGTATCGCCCTATATTACAGAAAGGACAGCTTCAACCTACTCAGTGTTTAATGAAAATATGAGTTCGGTTGCACTCACAGATTATGCAGACAAAATTTTAATTAACCACTATTATCCAAAACCGGGAATGGTTGTTGGAGTTACGGATATGCTCACCAAACTAAAAAAAGTATGGACACAAAGCAATGAAACTGTAGCCGTATATACTAGTGTTGGTTCCGGTGCTCCTGAATATATAACTGTGAATCGTCTGAAAAACGGATTAAAAGAATTGAGTGATAGTTACCGTAAACCATTGCCTGAAAGATATGACGCTGCCTTTGGTGAAGGAAGCTGGAAATACTGGCTTCAGGATTTTGGCAATAATGTTGAAAGCAGGTGGAGTGAATTATTATTTAAAAGAGCAGACTTAAGTTCGAAATAACAAGTTTATATTTTTTTTAGAAACAACTTCTTTATTAATGAAGAAGTTGTTTTTTTGTTTAATAAATCTTCTATCATTTTTCTAAAACACAGGTGTTCCCCGCAGCTATGCGGGACAGTCGTCAAAAAAATAACTTTATAGTTGTTACACTTCATCCGGACCGTTGGTAAGGGATAAATATTGCAACCAAGTATCGGACTCGTTACTAACGAAACCTTCATACCAATACTTTAGGAAAAATTGATGAGCGAGGGAGGTTATCAAATTCACAATCAGGTAGCATTATATTTTATAACATGTGCAGTAATCGAATGGGAAGATGTTTTCTTTCTTGATGACTCTATTAGCTTTAAACTTCGTAGCCAAGTCTTATAACTTGTCCCGCCTTTGCGGGAGCCCGGTATCGCTTGAAGCGACACCATCTGACACTCGTCTTGCCTTAAACTATTGCACTAAACAAAAGGTTATAAATCGCTTAACGCATACAAATAAGCTAACAACCACGGCAACCCGGCTAGCGGGGACAGTTGAAAGCAACGATCATCTATGTAAATACTGGCCTGTGTATAAAAATAATTGTACTTAGGTAAAAGCATGTTAAATATCCCGTGGCTTTCATCTTGTAGCAGGCTATTTGTCGTACATGAGCATCTAAAAAGCTTGTAAACATTCGAAATATATTCCGGGTTTATCTCACCATTATCCTATTCATTTTTGTTTTGGTTACTGCCTGCAAAAAAAATGATGATATAGCAGCCATTCCTCCTCCACCTACTGGAGGTGGCGGGGGTGGTACTGTTCCTACTCCGCTGCAAATAAATGATTCTATACTAAGGGAAACAAGAAACATATACCTATGGAACACGCAGATACCTGCCAGTTTTAATGTTCAATCCTATGCCGATCCGGCCGCTATTATGATTGGCATCCGGCCATTTAGTATGGAACCGGGTTTTGCAACACCTGTTGACAAATGGAGCTTTGCCATGAAAAAAACTGAATGGGATGCCATGAGCGGAGGTTTAAATTTGGTAAGTTCAACCCACGGTGCCGGGGATTTTGGGTTTTCCGTTTTTTTTAGAGTGGAAGGCGATTTGAGAGTAAGATTGGTGGAACCGAATGCCCCCGCCGGGCAGGCAGGAATACACAGGGGCTGGCGTATCATGAGTATCAATGGTAACAGTAACATCACCACGGGTAACGCATCTTTTATTATAGATGCTGTGTACAATAGTACTAACAGTTCTTTTACCTTTCAAAAGCCGGATGGTAATTCTGCTACGATAACATTACAAGCAGGGAATTATACCGAAAAGCCGGTTTATCTGGATACCGTATATAATTATGGTGATAAGAAGATTGGTTACCTGGTATTTAATTCTTTTCTGGGAAATATAAATTCCATTAATGCAGAATTTCAACGGGTATTCAACCACTTTGCAAACCAGCAAGTAACTGATGTGGTGGTAGACCTACGCTATAACGGTGGCGGTTATGTGGCGCTGGCTGAACAACTGAGCAATTATCTGGTAAAACCTTCTGCAAACGGGAAATTGATGATGACTCAAATGTACAATAGTCAAAACAGCCAGTTTAATGAAATAACTAATTTTCGAAAAAGCGGCTCCCTTAACTTGGATGATATTTATTTTATTGTAGGCCGAAGCACCGCCTCCGCTAGTGAGCTGCTGATCAATAACCTGAAACCTTATATGGATGTAAAACTCATCGGACCTTCTGCAACCCATGGAAAGCCGGTTGGTTTTTTTCCAATACCATTTGGTGACTGGTATATTTTTCCGGTTTCTTTTAAAACAGTAAATGGACAAGGAGAAGGCAATTACTATAATGGCATACCGGTAAATGCTGCTATTGCTGATGGTTTGGATAAGGACTGGGGTGATCCTAACGAAGCAAGCCTGGCTAGTGCAGTCAGGAATATTTTATCCGGTAACTACCGAACCAATGTGAATGAACCTGCTTATAAAGAAAGTAGTTCTGTTGGTTTTGGTAATGAAAAATTGGATGCTTCTTCACTTAAAATGACCATTGGCACTCAGAGAAGGAATTAGGTTATATTTATCGTTCCTATCATGCCGCAGCATTTTTTTTGGAAAAAATAAGCTGCGGCATGATAATTTTAATTACCGCCCGAAAACCGTTTTAGTTTCTAATTCCCATTACTGATTGGCAGAAGTAATTTCGTGCCGTTGTTTTGGCTTTGTTATTAAACCCACACTCAACACACAACGGCGGCGTGCTGCTTTCACGAAGTACATGCAGTGACTCAATATTGGAAGGACCCAATTTTCCCCGTAGTCTTCCATCCAATAAACAAAATAATAACTGTAGGGTTTTTATACTTAGGCTGCAACTAACCATCAGCCTCATCAAGACTATAAAAACAATGGTAAAAAAAGTTTGCTATCTGAAAAAAATTGTTTTCAATCCATCTGTATAAACAATTGACAACCATTCAGCATTTTATCTATTTTTGAGCTGTATTATGTGAACAAATTATTAGTAACGGGGAAAGCAACGGGGATAGATT
>CAZOOT010000205.1:0-2912 GCA_964581455.1 uncultured Chitinophaga sp.
GAAGAAATCTCCTTGTGAAAAGGAGCTCATTGTTTTTAAATTTCTCCCATTCTTTCTTTTTTGTTTGTGTTGCGTTAAATCCTTCAGCAATGTTTTTTAAAAAAAATGCTTTGTCTGCTGTAGAAATAAGATTCGGAATTTGCCGTTGCGCTCTATATAATTTTTCATTAATAGCATCAGCTTTGCTAAACCGTGATATAGCCTGGAATTTATTAAAAGAATTTTTTATAATGCGATAGGCCTCCTCTGAATTCTTTTTTGGATCCTGGTACATTAAAGCCATAGCCACCTGGTGACGGTTGGGTTGAAAGACAGCCGGATTATCAAGTCTTTTCATTTCTATACGGGCCGAATCAAGCAAGCGTTGGGTAGCTTCAGGAGATTTTTTATTTAATGAGATTAGCTGGCTGGCATAGGCATAAAGCGAGGAGCGGTTTACTTCTTTTTTAAACACATTTAGTAAACGATATGCCAACTCGAATTGATTATTGGCAGTTAAATCAGCTATTGCTTTTCCCACTAACTCAAAAGAATAGGTATTGACAAAACCAACAAGTTTAAATTGAAATGCATTAAGCAGTTTATCAGGTTGTATTTTTTTCAGGTATTCAATTCCCTTGTTAGTTTCGTTCAGATTAAAAGCCTGGTCGCTGAGGTGTAGATAAAGAATATTCAGATCGGTCGATTGATTTGCTTTCCGTTCTTCCAGTTTAGCTGCCAGTTGATCCATCAATATCCCGGGCATCTGATCCGTAAGAAAAACATTTCTGGAAGACATGAGAACCTGATAATCGAGTAGCCAAAGTTCAAAATACTTGAAGTCATCTGTGTTTTTATACAGCGAATCAAATAAATTTTGATCCAAGACATACTTAATGTAAGAATATGAATTATAAAACAGAGAAAGTGACCGTGGTTCATATGGATGAAAAGGAACTCGATAATCGGGAAACAGAAAAAGAAACTTCCGGGGCATTGTGATAAAATCAGCGCCTGATGAACCAATAACAGAAACGGGCTGTTCCAAATATTTATCAGATACTTGCTGAAAATAAATAATGGCATCCTTATAAAGCTGGTCAGTTCCTGTTTCCGTAATGCCCCTGATTTCCTTTCGGTAACCAAAGAAAGAACCCTCATTTTTCAGAACGACAGAAAGTGTAAAATTCCTTTCATTGATGTCTTTAATTTTCAGCGTTTCCTCTTTTAATTTCTGAAAAAAGAAAGATAGCATTTGATCATTTGAAAACTGAATATTCATATTACAGAATTCCTGACCGCCTGCTCCGGCATAAAAATTTATGTTTGCGGAATTGAGTGTTGACCATGAAACCAATCGGTTATAAAATTCCTGCATGTTTATATTTTTCCTGCTACAATATCCTGATACAAATTCATCAAGCTTATCTTGATTTCCATAGATATAATAAACTACAGCAATTTGGGAAGCATTTTCAATATGCGTAGAATAATCATTTTGGTAAAATCCGGCCTGGTACTTTAATAATGTATCTATACACTGCAATACCATCCCGGTTTTGCCCGTAGCGGCGTATAAATAAGCAAGATCCTGGTAAAGTCCATTATACAAGGGACCGTAATTAAATCCGCCACGCACCAGCAACTTGTCCCGCCGGTAATTTTTTTCAAGCCAGGGAGTTCTTGCATTGTTTTCAAATGGAGAAATAATTTTTATTAACTGGTTGATTTCTTCCAAAGAAAATATTTTATGATTGATGCCATTATCGAGTGCCAGGCTTAAGTTTTGAACATCAGCAAAACCTTCCGGTTGTTCTTTTAATATTTGCAGAGCCCAATGTGCTGAGCGTTTTGCATTGTTAATTTCAATAGTATGTAGTGATTCATCCTGATTGAAAAAGTATGCAAATCCAGCGGTTATTGAAAAGTCATACAACATTTTCAGCCCATCAGAAAGTTCACGTCTATTTCCTGTTACAACAAGTTGTTCCAGCTAACTATCCGCAATGGTTAAACTCTTAAGAATTTCTTTTTGGGGTTCATACCGGCCCTGCATGACTAATTGAGAAGCGATCCCTGTAGCAATCTTAATTTTCTGTCCGGGTTCTTTTATGGCATCTATAACTTCAGGAATTGTCAGATTACCAAGAATGAGCTGTTCAGTAATTGCCGGGATCGGAAACTCAGGACTTAGCTTTGGTTCATTGGCAATTTCAAAAGTCTGACTCTTTATTGCCTTCAATACATTGCTGTTTTTCTTATCAAAGAAATCTTTAACTGCAAATGAACTAAATATGATCGCTGCAATTATGGCAAAAGTAGCAGCAATACGTTTAGGTCCGTACCGCATTACTGTTCGGGTGATCAGATGCTTTTTTCCACTTAATGCTAAAAATTCTGTTGCATTGCTAAGTACCAGTTGTGCTTTAGCCAATTTTTTATCCTGATCAATTTCTTCTGGCAGGTAACGGGCAATCCAATGAGCATTGAGTTTGGCTTTATTAAACCAGCTCTCAAAATAGGTGAGCGGCCCTATGGATAATAAGAAATTACCGGACTTACCGCTTTCCACCCAGCGGTTCAATTGCTGTTCAAAGTCGAGTGAAATGGTATAATTATCAAATTCTTCTTTGGCCCATTGTCCCAGGTATTTCCAGTTGCGGATCAGGCTTTCATGAGTGATATCCAGTACATCATTCTCCTGTAGTTTATGACTATCCGTTTCTTCCAGAATAAAAGGACGGACAAACGTATTACCCGGTTCCCTGAAAATATTAAGTATAGCACCCACTTCTTCTGTTCCAAATTCAGGTCTTCCGATGATATCCGTTATTTCCCTCAAAGACATGCGGTTTCGCACTGCACGGCTTTCATCAATTTTTGTCAATCAAATGAAAGCAGTACTTATAATTGTTTTAATATCTTTTTCAGCT
>CAZOOT010000205.1:2922-3975 GCA_964581455.1 uncultured Chitinophaga sp.
ATATTCTTCCCGGTTTTTGCTGTATAATACTCATTGGCCTGCTCATACAATTTATTTGTATGGGTATCCAGCACATTCTGCAAGTCGGGCTTATGATAGCATAACTTGATATCATCAGGTAATTCTTCAAACCATTTTTTAAATCTTTCAATGCGATCGTCGGGCAATTCATTTACCGGCATACCACCTACCATGGCATAATGTATCAGGTCCATTTCTTCTTTTCCATTGTCTGCCGCATGCCAAATCTGGTTTAGGGCATGTTGTAAAATGGGCAACTGATCAACTCCTTCTGTCAGATCATGAATCAATCTTTCTGTTAACCGCCTTGAAATTTTATTGCCGCTTAAAACAGCCGGCTCTTCAATTACCTGTTGCAATTGTGTACGGTTTAGACGGGGAACAAAAAATTGTGAAAAACCAATATACTCCGGCAAGCCCCGAAAAGCAGCACATTGCCCTATGTAATCGGACCGCATGGTGAAGACAATATATATAGGAAGATCTTCATCCAATGCAATGCGGGCCGTTTCTAATAATAAATTAAGCACCAGATTCGCATCACGGGAAGGTACTCCCTTGTTATAATTTTCCGGATTGGTAAAAAATTCTTCAAACTGATCAACCAGGATGATAAGATTTGCAGCCTGTCTTTTCAACGTTGCTTTTCCTTTCTCATCTGCCGACTGCCAGGCCATTGAATTTGTATCAATATGTCTTTTTGAATTTTTATAGAGATCAATGATGGCTGAAAAACCATGATTCAATTCAGTTCGTACACTATCAGGATTAGCAATATCTAATTGTTTGGCAATTGATTTGCATAAATTATAAAAAGGAGTTCGTTCCGGTCTGAAATCCGCCACAATCCATTGTGTATATTTTGATTTTAAAAACCCGGCTCTTGCATTGGGAATGATACCAGCATAAATCAAAGAAGATTTTCCATCACCCGATGCACCGGTGAGCATTAAGAATTTATTCCGCTGCAATTGATTAGTGGCCTGGTCAATATCATCCTCCCTCCCTTTAAAATAAAGGGATTCTTCTTCG
>CAZOOT010000206.1:0-3865 GCA_964581455.1 uncultured Chitinophaga sp.
TTGTGTAGCATCAAAAACTATACGGCGCTTGCCAGTAATTTTTTTAAACATCTCTTCCGGATCTCCGGATACAGATGCTGTTAATTGAGTTTCTCCTGCAAATGCATTTAGAGTAGGAGCAATTGAAGTTATTCCAATAGCGGCTGCACCAGTTGCAAGAGTTCCTAAAAAATTCCTGCGGTTAGTGCCTTCTTTTGTTTCGTTGGTATTCATAATAGTAAGATTTGATGAAATGATTAAATAAAGCGACTCAAAAGCTACGAAAAAAATATAGACCAGAAATAAATATGCCAAGAATATTGAATTAGATTTCGTAAATTTTGTGTCATAAAAATTTTATTATGAAACGCATTTTATTTACTGCAATAACATTACTGGCATCATTTAGTTTTATTTTTTCCCAATTAAAGCCCTATAATGTTGTCTTTGATCTTACAAGTGGTGAAACTGCTGTCCATGAAAGGATTATACGGTGGATCAACGGAATTATCAAAGACCATCCTGATGCTAAACTGGAAGTAGTATTTTATGGTAAATCATTACCAATGGTTGAAACAGAGAAGTCAACTGTGGCAAACGATATTAAGAAATTAGTTGCAGGAAAAAACGTAACATTTGCGGTGTGTGAACAAGCTATGAGCGTACATCAGGTATCTAAAGAAATGTTATTCCCGGGTGTAAAAACTGTTCCTGATGCTATCTACGAGCTAATCTCAAAACAGGCTGATGGCTACGGATACATTAAGGTCACCAACTGATGATCAAAAATCAAATTTGCCGGTGATTTAAATCACCTTTATTGCGATTTCATTCAATTAGGTTTGAGAAATAAAATCTCAAACTCATGACTCATTTTCAGATATTAATTATTGGCGGTGGCAATGCAGGAATTTCGACCGCTGCTCAACTTTTGCGTAAGAATAAAAATTTACAGATTGCAATCATTGAACCATCAGAAAAACATTACTATCAACCTGCCTGGACTTTAGTGGGTGCAGGTACTTTCAATATTAAAAAAACGATTCGGGATGAAGCATCCGTTATTCCCAAAAATGTAACGTGGATTAAAGAAGCAGGTGCAGGTTTCGAACCAGAACAAAATAAAGTTACCACTGCAACCGGAAACGTTTTTACCTATGACTTTCTGGTAGTTGCTCCCGGCATTCAATTAAACTGGGGTGCAGTAAAAGGATTAAAGGAAACAATTGGGAAAAACGGTGTTACCAGTAATTATTTATATCAATATGCCTCCTATACATTCGAATGCCTGAAGAACAGTAAACCAGGTGATACTATTTTATTTACTGCTCCTGCAACTCCAGTAAAATGTGGTGGAGCACCGCAAAAAGTAATGTATATGACTGCAGATTATTTCAGGAAGAAAAAAATATTGAAAGATGTAAACCTGGAATTTGTTTCTGGTGGCAGTATGCTATTTGCTGTGAAAAGATATGCGGATACTTTACAAAAAATGGTAAATAAGTATGGCATTACACTTCACTTCAAACATGACCTGATTGAAATTGATGGAGAAAATAAGATAGCAACATTCAGGTTAATGAATGGATTGGGGGGTGTAACTGTAAAAAAGAAATTTGATATGATTCATGTCACTCCTCCTCAAAGCGCACCTGAGTTTGTCCGGCAAAGTGTATTGGTTGATGCAAAAGGATGGCTGGATGTTGACAAATTCACTTTACAACATAAAAAGTATTCAAACATCTTTGGCCTAGGTGATGTTACAAATACACCTAATGCAAAAACAGGAGCAGCTGTCAGAAAGCAGGTTCCTGTATTGGTTCGAAACATTATTTCTCTAATAGAAAACAATCCTATGCCGGCTTCTTACAATGGCTACGGCAGTTGTCCCTTAACTGTTGGTTATGGAAAATTGGTACTTGCGGAATTCGGATATGATAATAAAGTAATGGAAACGTTTCCCTTTGACCAGGCCAAACCAAGGTGGACCATGTGGATACTGAAAAAATATATATTACCCTGGTTATATTGGAATAAAATATTAAAAGGCACAGCTTAATTCGCTGTAACAATTATCACATTTTCTTTAGTTTAATTTCATGAACTTTGTGTCCATTATGATGAATTGGATCTACAAAAATAAGTTATTACTGGCTGGAATTATCTTTGGAACAATTGCCGGTTTTGTTTACTGGAAACTGGTGGGTTGCAAAACCGGTACCTGCTTAATTACTTCTACCTGGCATAATAGCTCTGCCTATGGTGGCCTGATGGGCGGATTACTTTTTAGTATTTTCAAAACAGAGAAGAAAGGAACAGATAATGAGTAACCCGAAAAAAGAAAGAGGATATTTGTTTGCTACTTTAGCTTGTCTTTGTCCCCGTTGCAGAAAAGGAAAATTATTTCAAAATCCGATTAGTCTCGGATTGAAGAAAAACATGGCAATGAACAAAGATTGTCCAGTTTGCGGACAATCAACAGAAGTAGAACCTGGATTTTATTATGGCACCGGGTATGTGAGTTATGCTTTGGCAGTAACAATCAGTACAACAAGTTTTGTGGCCTGGTTTGTACTGGTTGGAATGTCCGTTAATGATAATCGTTTTTTTTACTGGCTGGGATCTAATGCCCTTTTACTGATATTTTTACAACCCTGGTTAATGCGTCTATCCAGAAGTGTCTGGATATCCTGGTTTGTAAAATATGAACCTCGTACAAAAAAAATTATTTATTAAAAAACCCGCATTAGCGGGTTTTTGCGGAGACCGGGGGATTCGAACCCTCGATACGGTTTCCCGTATATACGCTTTCCAAGCGTACCTCTTCAGCCACTCGAGCAGGTCTCCGAAAGAGGGTTGCAAAAGTACTGTTCATACATCAGATATTGAATAATTTCTTTGCATTATCAGTTGTTATATGTGCAACTTCTTCGATAGAAATATTTTTGATTACAGATAGCTTATCTGCCACAAATTTTAAGTAACTGCATTCGTTTCTTTTTCCCCTGAAAGGTACCGGGGCAAGGTATGGTGCATCTGTTTCAAGAACTACATGTGTCATATCTATTGATTCCATTATTTTATCTAATCCTGAATTCTTAAAAGTAACAACTCCCCCAATTCCAAGATAAAATCCCAGATCTAAGATTTTATTGGCTTGTTCTATTGTCCCGGAAAAACAATGAAAAACACCTTTTAATTCCCCTTTTTGATGTTCAGAAATAACTTTAATGCATTCATCTATTGAATTTCGTGAATGAATAACAACTGGAATATTGTGCTCTAATGCCATTTCAATTTGTATTTGAAATGAATCATATTGTTCTTTTGTAAAATTCAGATCCCAAAAAAAATCAAGCCCTGTTTCTCCAACAGCTACAAATTTTCTTTTACTAAAATGCTCTCTGACTATTTTAAGTTCATCCCTGTAGTTTTCTTTTACTGAACAAGGGTGTAAACCCATCATTGCGTTGCACTTACCGATATTTTGTGCTTCGATATCCAGCATAACTTTATGTGTTTCATTGTCAATTGCAGGTAAAAGCATAAGCTCAACTGATTCGTTTTCAGCCCTTAATATCATCTCCTCTCGATCTAAATCAAATTCAGGCAGATAAATATGACAATGGGTGTCAATAAACATAATTTTATATTGATTTTCAGCGGCAAAGCTGCCAAAAATTTCTTAACAATCCTTTAAACCGAGTTCAATATTTCTTGTCAGACAATCGTTACTTATAAGAGTTAAACTATTTTTTATGAGACTGATTTTCAATCCTGCCAAACTAATCACAGTTTTCTTATTCTCAACCCTTATTTTAAGTATTGGATGTAAAAAAGAAACAAGTGGAAATAAAAATGATGAAGAATTAGCTTCACAGGCTTC
>CAZOOT010000207.1:0-3861 GCA_964581455.1 uncultured Chitinophaga sp.
ACCCACGCCTCAGCTCTGTTTCTATTGTAGAGGAATTGGTATCAAAAGTTTTTGTCAGAGCCCGTGCCATATTATGAACCGGGCTGCGTTCCGGACGAAAATCAGCAACTGCCCAATTGGTGTATTTTGCTTTAAAAAATCCAGCCCTTGCATTGGGGATCAAACCGGCATAGATCAGGGAAGATTTTCCATCACCGGAAGCACCCGTTACCATCATGAACTTATTTTGTTCTAAAAGAGAAGTGATCTGATCCACCTGCAGGTCCCGGCCTTTGAAATAAAGGCTTTCCTCTTCGGTAAAAGACCGTAATCCGGTATAGGGACATATGGTTTGCTGATCTATCATCTATTCATTTTCATTTATATAAGGAAGAAAAAGCCTGGTAAAAATTAATTGGTTAGCTTTAAATTTCTTCCATTCTTCCTTACTCGTTTTTGTTAAGTTGAATCCTTCAACAATACTTTCTAAAAATGCTGCACGATCCCCCGAAGAAATCAGATTGGGAGCTTGTTGTTGCGCTTTATAAAGTTCGCCACGAATTGCATATGCGGTACTAAACCGCCATATAGCTTGAAATTTTGCAAATGAATTTTTTATTGTTTTATAAGCCTCTGCCGAATTTTTTTCGGGATCTAAATACATCAAGGCAATTGCAACCTGGTGACGATTGGGTTGAAAAACTGCGGGGTTATCCAGCCTTCTCATTTCTTTAGTTGCTGAATCAAGTAATTGTTTGGCTATTACTGGTGATTGTTTTTTCAAAGAAACCCTTTGACTGGCATATGCATTTAATGAAGACCTGTTGACCTCTTTCTTAAAAACATTTAGTAAACTGTTAGCAAGTTCCTTCTGGTCATTGACTATAAGATTGGCAATTGATTTGCCAACCAGTTCAAAAGAATAGTCATTTGTAAAATCTACCAGTTTATATTGAAATGCGTTAAGTAATTTATCCCGTTGAATCTGCCGGAGGGCTGCAATCCCTTTTCCTATATTACCCTGTTCAAAAGCTTGTTCACCAAGATGGAGATAAAGGATATTCAGATCAGCCGATTGATTTGCTTTTCTTTCTTCCAATTTTGAAGCCAGCCTTTCCATAACACTGACTGGTATCGGGTCTCGCATTGTCCAGTCGCGGGAAGACATGGCAACCTGGTAATCGAGCAGCCAAAGTTCAAAATACCTAAATTCATCATCGTTCTGATATATCGAATCAAATAAACTGTTTTCTAACACATATTCAATAAAAGAATATGAATTATAAAAATTTGCAATTGCCCGTGTTTCAAAAGGATGAAAAGGAACACGATAATCGGGAAAAAGAAAAAGGAACTTCCGTTGCAAAGTAATGACATCAGCGCCTGACTGACCTATTACAGAAACAGGTTGGTTCAAATATTCTTTTGATACCTGTTGATAATATTTAATGGCATCTTTATATTGCTGACTAGTTACCGTTCCAGCAATGCCTCTCATCTCCTTTCGGTAAGCGAATAGGTTATTCTCATTTTTTAGGACAACCGCGAGGTTAAAATTTCGTTCGTTATTGTCCTTAATTTTTAAAATTTCATCTTTAAGTTTTGTAAAGAAGAATGACATCATCTGATCACTTGAAAACTTAAGATTCAGGTTGGAGAATCGCTGCCCACCCCCTCCGGAATAAAAATTTAAATTGCCTCTTACAGGAGGATCAATCAAAGCCCGCGATACTAACCGGTTATAAAATTCTACTGTGTTTATATTTTTTCGCTGGCAATATCCGTTTACAAAACTATCGAGATGGTTAGTAGTTCCATAGGTAAAAAATACAGCGGCAATATTGGCTGCATTTTCTATATATGAAGCATAATCATTTTGGAAAAAATTTTCCTGGTACCGCAATAATGTATCCATGGATTGCAGCACCCTTGCAGAATTTCCTGCAGCTGCATATAAATAAGCCAGGTCCTGGTAAAGTCCATTATACCGAAGGCCGTAAATAAAATTTCCACGTACAAGCGTTTTATCTTTCTGGTAATTGTTTTCCAGCCAGGGGCTTCTTGCATTATTTTCAAAAGGAGAAATAAGTTTTAATAACTGCTCAATTTCTTCACGGGAAAATATTTTATTATTAATCCCATTAACCAGTGCAAGACTTAAATTTTGAATATCAGTAAAACCTTCGGGCTGTTCTTTTAATATTTGCATGGCCCAACGGGCAGATCGTTTTGCATTGCTTAATACAATTGATTTCAGCGATTCGTCCTGGTTAAAAAAATATGCCAGCCCTGCTGTCACTGAAAAATCGTGAATCAGTTTAAGTCTTTCAGAAAGTTCATGACTATTATTTGTTATAACAAGTAGTTCAAGTAAACTATCGGCAATGGAGAAGCTTTGTAAAATTTCACTTTTCGGTACATGTCGGCCCTGCATTACCAATTGTGTGGCAATTCCGGTTGATATTTTTATTTTTTGGCCCGGTTCGCTTATTGCATCAATTAGTTCCGGGATTGTAAAATTTCCCAGGATGAGTTGTTCGGTAATTGCAGGAATAGGAAACTGCAGACTAAGCTTTGGAATATTAGCAATTTCAAATGTTTGTTCTTTAATAGATTTCAGCACATTATCATTTTGCCTGCGGAAATAATCCCGGATACCAAATGAACTTAGAACAATGATTCCTACTATCGCCAATGCCGCAGCAATACGTTTTGGTCCGTAGCGCATTATAGTTCTTGTCACCACATGTTTTTTGGCACTTCTGTCCAAGAATTCATTCGCATTGCTCAATACCTGTTTTGCATTGGTCAGTTTTTTATCTTTCTCAATTTCATCCGGAAGGTAACGGGCAATCCAGTGTGCATTGGGTTTAACCTTTTGAAACCAGTTTTCAAAATAAGTGAGTGGCCCTATAGGCAATAAGAAATCATTTGACTTGTCGCTTTCCACCCAGCGATTCAATTGCTGTTCAAAGTCCAATGAGATTGTATAATTGTCAAATTCCTCCTTGGCCCACTGCTCCAGGTATTCCCAGTTCCGAATCAGGCTTTCGTGGGTAATATCCAGTACATCTTCGTCCTTAAGCAAATGAGTATTTGGGTCATCCAGAATAAATGGATGTATAAATGTATTACCCGGCTCTCTGAAAATATTCAATATGACTCCCACTTCATTTGTACCATACTCAGGTTTTCCTAAAATATTGACGATCTCCGTCAGTGTCATCCGGTTTCTTACGGCACGGCTCTGGTCAATTTTCGTCAGGCAAATAAATGCTGTTTTGATTATGGATTTAACATCTTCTATCGGGATTGTCTTCCCTGTTTTTTGTGTATAATATTCTGCTGCCTGTTCAAATAATTTATTGGTATGCGTATCCAGCACATTCTGCAGGTTGGGTTTACTGTAAAAAGACTGGATGACAGGCGGTAGTTCTGCAAACCATTTTTTAAACCTGTCAATCCGATCATCGGGTAATTCATTCACCGGCATGCCACCTACCATGGCATAATGAATCAGGTCCATTTCTTCTTTTCCATTATCTGCTGCATGCCAGATCTGGTTCAGGGCATGTTGCAGAATAGGAAGCTGATCCACTCCTTCAGTCAGATCATGTATCAGCCTTTCTGTTAATCGTCTTGAGATCCTGTTGCCGCTTAATACAGAAGGTTCTTCAATTACCTGTTGCAACTGTGTTCTGTTAAGCCGGGGAACAAAAAACTGAGAGAACCCGATATACTCCGGCAATCCCCTGAATGCGGCACATTGCCCGATATAATCCGACCGCATGGTGAATACAATATATACAGGCAGGTCTTCTTCGAGTGCAATACGGGCTGTTTCCAGTAAAAGATTCAAAACAAGATTGGCATCCACCGAAG
>CAZOOT010000208.1:0-3798 GCA_964581455.1 uncultured Chitinophaga sp.
TTTTGATTTTGAACATGAGACCACACTGAAAAATATTAACAAGAAACTTTCTTATAATGATTGCTCCCATCAATTAGGTGTTTTTTTAGGAAAAAAAGGAAATATTCTGAAAGACATTGGTAAAATGCGTTGGGCCCTTGAGTTTTTTGAAAAATCCGTGAAAGTAATGGAAGATTTGGTAGTTCTTGAACCCAGTAGGACTGATTTAAGGAGAGACCTTTCAGCAAGTTTTAATAATTTGGGTCGGATTTATCAAGTAATGGGAGATGGACAGAAAGCCCTTGAGTTCTTTGAAAAAGACCTTAGAGTATTGGAAGAACTGGTAGCCCTTGAACCCAACAAGACTGATTTCAGAAAAGAGATGGCGACAAGCCAAAGTTGTATTGGTCTGATTTATCAGGTAATGGGAGATGGACAGAAAGCCCTTAAGTATTTTGAAAAATCTATGAAGGTAATGGAAGAATTAGTAACCATTGAACCCGGCAGGACAGAATTCAAAAGAGACCTTTCAGCAAGCTTTAATAATATAGGGCAGATATATCAGGCAAAGGGAGAAGGACAGAAAGCCCTTGCGTTTTTTGAAAATTCCCTTAAAATAAGGGAAGAATTAGTAAACATTGACCCAGGCAATACAGAATTCAGAAGAGGCCTTTCAACAAGCTTTAATAATTTAGGACAGAATTATCAAGCATTGGGAGAAAGACAGAAAGCACTTGTGTTTTTTGAAAAATTCCTGAAAACAATGGAAGAATTGGTAGCACTTGAACCGGGTAGAACAGATTTCAGAAGAGAACTTTCAGTAAGCTTTAATAATGTAGGTCAGATTTATAAAATAAAGGGAGAAGGACAGAAAGCTCTTGAATATTTTGAAAAAGATTTGAAAGTAATTGAAGATTTGGTAGCCCTTGAACCCGGCAGGACAGATTTCAAAAAAGATCTTTCACAAAGCTTTATTAATGTGGGTCAGATTTATCAAGCCATGGGAGATGGACAGAAAGCTCTTGCATATTTTATTAAATCCCTTAAAATATTGGAAGAACTGGTAGTTCTTGAACCCAGTAGAACAGATTTCAGAAGAGATCTCTCAGTAAGCTTTAATATAGTGGGTCAGGTTTATCAAGCAATGGGCGATGGTCAGAAAGCCCTTGCATTTTTTGAAAAATCCTTGAACGGTATAGAAGAATTGATAGCCCTAGAACCTGGCAGAACAGATTTCAGAAGGGAACTATCAGTAAGTTTTGCTAATGTGGGTCAGATTTATCAGGATATTGGAGAAGGACAGAAAGCCCTTGATTATTTTAATAAATCCCTGATAGGAATTGAAAAACTGGTAACACATGAACCTGCCAGGACAGATTTCAAAAGAGACCTTTCAGTAATTTTTTCTATGATAGGAAAGATTTATAAAATATCTGGAGAAGGACAGAAAGCTTTTACATTTTTTGAAAAATCACTAAATGTGTTGGAAGAATTGATAACCCTTGAACCCGGGAATACAGAGTTCAGAAGAGAACTTTCAGCAAGTATTGCTAATGTAGGGCAGATTTATTATGCAATTGGAGAAGTGCAGAAAGCTCTTGAATTTTTTGAAAAACAACTAAAAGTAACGGAAGAATTAGTAGCTCTTGAACCCGGAAGGACCGATTTCAAAAGAGATCTTTCAGTAAGCTTTAATAATGTGGGGCAGATTTATAAAATGGTAGGGGAAAGACAGAAATCCCTTAAATTTTTTGAAAAATCCCTTAAAGTAATGGAAGAACTAGTGGCAATTGATCCCTGCCGGACCGATTTCAGAAGAGACCTTTCAGTAAGCTTTGATAATGTGGGGCAGATTTACCAGGCACTGGGTGAAAGAAAGAAAGCCCTTGAGTTTTTTGAAAAACAAAAAAATACGATGGAAAAATTGGTGGCTCTTGAACCCGACAGGACAGATTTAAAATTTAGTTTTGCTCTAAGTCATTGGAATATTTACCTCGTATGCAACGAATATGAAATAAAAGGTTGGCTTAATAAAACAAAAGATATTTTAGAACCCATGGTAAAAAAAGGTGTTCAACATCCTCAGTTGAAACAATTATGGGATATGGTAAACGGCGAGATTAATAAATTGTAATCCTTGGATTGATGGATTCAGGATATAGCATTAGATGAAGAATGATTACTTTCCCTTTCCCGATTAGGGGCAAAAATAAATTTATTCTTAATGAAACAATACGATTTCCTGGTTTTAGGCGCCGGTATTTTTGGAATTACTACTGCTATTGAATTAAGAAAAAAGAAATATTCGGTTGGCATCCTGAACCCGGGTACCATCCCCCACCCGCTTGCAGAATCTACTGATATCAGTAAAATAATCCGGATGGAGTATGGCACTGATGAGGGATATATGGATATGGCTGCTGAATCTATTTTAAAATGGCGGGAATGGAATGATTTTTTTAAGGATACTTTATATCATGAAACAGGATTTCTGTTGCTTTCAAAAACCAATCTTGATAAATATCCGACTAGCTATGAAGCTTCCAGTTATTTTAATCTTTTAAAAAAAGGATTTAAACCGGAAAGAATAAATCCGGCTGAGCTATCCGGAAAATATCCTGCTTTTAATTCAACACAGTATGCAGATGTTTTTTATCATTCTATGGCGGGTTATGCTGAATCGGGACGGGTGGTTGATACGCTAAAAAAATATGCTATAAAACTTGCTGTTGACGTACACGAAGGACAGACAGCAGATAAAATAATTATTGAAAACAATAAAGCCGAATCAGTAAAAACAAGAGAAGGAAAACAATTTAGTGCCGGAATGCTGATTGTATGTGCCGGAAACCTGACTCCCTACCTGGTACCGGATTTAAAACCTTTTATGAAAATAACCGGTCACCCGGTTTTTCATATCAAACCTGAAAAAGAAGAATTGTTTTCTTTTCCCGCCATCCCGGTATTTGCCGATGATATTTCAAATTCAGGATGGTATGGTTTCCCATTGCATCCCAAAGAAAAAGTGGTGAAGATCGCCAATCATGGAGTGGGCTTAACCATCAATGATCCGGAACTTGATGAAAGAGTTGTTTACCAAAAAGATTTTGAGGACTTAAAAATATTTTTACAAACTGCTATCCCTGCTCTTGCCAATGAACCTATTGTTTATACACGACGTTGCTGCTACACTGATACACATGATGGTCATTTCTGGATCGACAATCACCCGGAAATAAAAGGCCTGACGATCGGGACAGGTGGCAGCGGACATGGATTTAAATTCGGGCCTTTGCTTGGTGAAATGATTGCAACAGTTGCTGAAGGTAATGCACACAAATGGTCGGCAAGGTACCGGTGGAGAAACATAGATGAATCCATAAAAATTCAGGAAGAAGCCAGATATAAAGGAAACTAGTTAAAAAATAAAACCCGCCGGTTATCAGCGGGTTTTATTTTCATACAATTATATTTATCAGAAGATATATCTTAATCCCAATTGCATTTGCCATCTGCTAAACAGATCAGGACTTGCAACAAATGTTTTTGTTAATGAAGGATCAAATTGATAAGTTGGACTGGTACCGGTTAAGCTTACAGAAAGCGGCTGATATAGACCAGATGTGGTCGCTAATTTTCTCAATCCCCACTTACTGCTGATCAGGTTCCCTATATTCTGCATATCAATACTGAATTGTAAAGAATTGGCTTTCTTCACATTTTTAAATTTCAGATCCTGTAATATCCTGATATCTATCTGCCCAAACCAAGGCGTCTGGCCACCATATTTTTCAGTGTAGCTTCCCTGGCGTTCATTCA
>CAZOOT010000209.1:0-3676 GCA_964581455.1 uncultured Chitinophaga sp.
TTATTGGGTTTACTTTTAATAAACTCGTTTAATAACTAGCAACTTGAATTAATTAGTTAACTAATCCAAATCATCACATCCTATCGGAGCACCCGGCGGTATTTCCCGATGAATTGTTGGTTTTGCTTTTTCTGGTTCTTTCATTCTTTCCAAAGCAAGTAACAGATGCCCTTTATACGTCATATCAAAATTTAATTTAGCATTAGCTTCAATAAATGCTTTGAGCTCTTTCAAGGCTGATTGAAGAATTGACTTTACTGCAAAAGAATTATCGTCGTTAATACTGGCTGCAAGCAGGTAGGTAAGCAAAATCTGTTCCGTCTGCATTTGTATCAGTGCTTCCATTCCTTTAAGACGCGGAGCCTTCCATGTTTTATTAATAAGCGTTGTAATCATTTCTCCAGCACCTAATCCCTGGTTCATTACTTCATATTGTACCATCCTGTTCATCCTTTCTGAATTAAACAAAAAAGATAAAGGCAGATCAGCCGCAGTTTCAGCCGGCGATAAAACATCAAATGCCAGCCCGGTTCTTTTCCGGAAAAGTTCTCTGGAAAAACCATAACCTGCCGGTCTTGGTGGAATAAGTTTTGCAATATGATCCGGCAACTTCAGTGTTTTTGGATTGATGCAATCTATTAAAGCATTCAATGCATCCAGCTGAAGATTTTTTGATAAATATCTTGTTACAATTTGACCATCGTCTCTTAACGCATAGGTATAGTACATTCCTCCAACAATTTTTGTTGCTGCTTCTACCTGGTAACGATGAAAGAAATAAATGGGGACCAAAACATCTTCTAACATGGCCATGGGCATTCCGGGTCTGATATTTTTAATTCCAAAATCTGATAATGCTTTTGCCCGGATCTTCATAGCATCTTTTAATTCAACCACTGCATCTTTTCCATTATCCCAGAGATGTGCATCAGGATGAAGGCCACCCGGAGCACGGGCATCTCTATCTGCAATAAATTGTAGCCCCCTTTTTCCGGCATCTGCCAATATTTTATTTAAAGCCGCTTCTTCATTGGTTCCTTTAGGAAAATCCTGGTAACCAAAAGTCACAGCTACTTTATCCCATTCCCCGATTTTATTATCATAGGCATTGCTCAAATCGATCTCACCTGCTGTGTTTAATTTTACTGCCGGATGAGGATAATCCATGACACTGGCCCTGTCACTGACACTGGATGCATAATTATGCATCAGCCCGATAGTATGTCCTACTTCATGAGCTGATAATTGCTCCAATCTTGCCAAGGCCATCTTCAGCATTTTATCGTCAACAGGTGTTCCGTTTTCATATGGGGCTAATAAACCCGTTGCAAATAAATAATCCTGTCTTACCCGAAGGGAGCCAAGAGACACTTGTCCTTTTATAATTTCTCCAGTCCTTGGATCGGTTACAGAAGCACCATAACTCCATCCCCTTGTGGACCGATGCACCCAATTGATCATATTATAACGGATGTCCATCGGATCGGCATCTTCCGGCAATACTTTAACCTGGAATGCATCTTTATAACCTGCTGCTTCAAATGCCTGGTTCCACCACCTGGCACCATTGAGCAGGGCAGTTCTGATGGGTTCGGGAGTACCATTATCCAGATAATAAATAATAGGTTTTACCGGTTCGCTGATTGCAGCCGTCGGATCTTTCTTTTTTAACCGGTGACGAACAATAAATTTTTTTTCGATGGGTTCAGAAACAGGTGTACTGTAATCGTAATAGGACATTGCTCCAAAACTGCTTCGCGGATCAAATTTTCTGGGCTCATAATTATTGTCAGGTAACTGAACAAAAGAATGATGCATTCTTAAGGTAATTGCTTCAGAAGAAGGCGTAACAGAATTTACATAGTTTCCGGTAGTTCCGTCACTGTTTGTAAAAGTTATACTGGTTTCAATCTCAGTATTGAATGGAAAGTTTTTTGTACGGGGTAAATAAAAAACAGATCTGCTTTTATCCAGGGAATAATTTCCCTGCTGATTACTTTTCAATCTGTTTGACACCTGCATGGCATCTCTTAATAAAAAATCAGTTGCGTCTACGAGGTAATGTCCGTTAGTTTCTGCTTCTGCAGTAAATCCCCAGATTGTTGATTGTGCAAAAGATTGCTCAACAGCTCTCTTTTCTGCCATATCATTTGTAATGGCCCTGTAATCATAATTCGGTTGTATCATTAAAATTTTCCTTCCCACTTTTGAAAATTTTACAATCCTTTCTCCGCCAAGCAATCCCCTGTCAAGTCCTATATCATTTGATCCTAATCCGGCAGGCAGTGATATAACATAAAGAATTTCGGTGTCCAGTTTATCAAGCTCCAGCCATAGTTTCCCGGCGTTTTCATCCCAATAAAAATTGAAAAAGCCTTCCTGCTTTTTCAAGTCTTTTGTTTTTTCTTCAACGGATGGCAGCTTTTGTGCTTCTGTAAAAAAGGGAAATAAAAAAAACAGGAGAAATAATTTTTTCATGGCAGATGTTTTATCTGCCCAAGTTAAGAAATGTAAAAAAACAAAAGATTATTTTATTATGCGTGGCTATTATACTTCATTTGATTTTTTCCAGCGATAATATAAATATCCTGCAATAAGGAATGGTGTAGCGGCAAGATAAATGATCCCTGCGTTCAGGCCTTTTGCAGGTTTCTCACCAAGTTGTTGTGCAGTTTTGGTGCAAATTGAACATTGTGCAAATGAATAAGAAATGGGAAATAATGAAAAAAGGAAAATGATGGATAATATCAGCACTCTCTTTCTCATTTCATAAATTTCATTTTTCTAAACAGATTATTAAACTGCCTGGGCTTCCATTTTCTTTTGCACTTTCTTTCTCTCATCCTCGCTCAATATCACTTTGCGCATACGAATGAAATTAGGCGTCACTTCTATACATTCGTCCTGTTGAATATATTCCATACATTCTTCAAGTGACAATTGTGTTTTGGGTTGAATACGGCTTGCATCATCACTTCCGCTGGCACGGTGGTTAGTCAGCTTTTTAGGTTCAGTAGCATTTACAACCAGGTCCCCTGGTTTAATATTCTCTGCAATGATCTGCCCGGTATATACTTCTTCACCCGGATCTACAAAGAAGGTTCCCCTGTCCTGTAATTTATCGATAGAATATCCGGTTGTTTTTTCTGTGCTTTTTGAGATCAAAACACCATTGTTTCTTCCGGGGATCGGACCTTTCCAGGGCTTATATTCTGTAAACCGATGCGCCATCACTGCTTCTCCTGTAGTTGCTGTCAGCATTTGTGTACGTAGTCCAATCAATCCGCGGGAAGGAATTTCAAATTCAAGATGCTGCATCTCCCCTTTTGTTTCCATTACATGCATTTCACCTTTACGTCTTGTAACAAGGTCAATTACTTTACTTGCAAAATCCTGAGGTACATCCACCACAAGATTTTCATATGGCTCACATTTTTTCCCATTGATCTCTTTTACGATTACCTGTGGCTGACCTACAGTTAATTCATATCCTTCGCGTCTCATGGTTTCTATTAAAATACCCAGGTGTAAAATTCCCCTTCCATAAACCATCAGGCTGTCACCTTCCTCACTATCTTCCACTTTTAATGCCAGATTTTTTTCTGTTTCCTTCATCAAACGATCACGGAGATGTCTTGAAGTAACAAATTTTCCGTCCCGTCCAAAAAAAGGTGAG
>CAZOOT010000210.1:0-483 GCA_964581455.1 uncultured Chitinophaga sp.
AAAAAGGTTGAATCAGGCATTTTATCATCACTATTTCCAATAAACAGGTTATTACCTTTGCCTGACCTGCGCCGGGTATTGGCGTTTAAAAAATAAACTATGCGATTTGAAACTCCTGTTCCTGTTACTACTATTGCCCAACTTATTGGTGCCGAACTAAAAGGAAATGTAAATGGTACTGCCACCGGTATTAATGAAATTCATAAAGTAGAGAACGGCGATTTGGTTTTTGTAGACCATCCAAAGTATTATTCAACCTGTCTAAACTCTGCAGCTTCGTTTATAATTATCAATAAAGAAACTGAAGTTCCCGAAGGCAAATCATTACTGATTGTTGATGATCCTTTTGAAGCATATTTAAAGATTGTAAATTTTTACAGGCCGTTTGCTCCATCAATGAAAATGATAAGTGACTCTTCATCCGTAGGAGAAGATACCGTTATAATGCCGGGTGTCTACATAGGAAATCATGTAGCGGTTGGA
>CAZOOT010000210.1:493-3625 GCA_964581455.1 uncultured Chitinophaga sp.
TCTGGATCATTGTATTATTGGTAATGACGTTATTATTCAGGCAGGAACGGTTATTGGCAGCGATGCTTTTTATTACAATAAGAAAACAAACAGGGACATTCATTACAAAAAAATGAACAGTTGTGGAAGGGTGATTATTGAAGATGGGGTGGAAATAGGAGCCAATTGTTCTATTGACAGAGGTGTAAGCCATGATACCATCATTGGTGCTGGTACAAAATTGGATAACCTTATCCATATCGGGCATGATACAGTGGTGGGCAAAAATTGTTTGTTTGCAGGGCAAGTAGGAATTGCCGGGGCAACGACTATTGAGGACAATGTAATCCTTTGGGGACAAGTAGGAGTGAGTAAATCATTAACCATAGGAAAAGATGCAATCATCTATGCACAAAGCGGTGTAAAGGATTCTATCGCCGGAGGCAAAGTCTATTTCGGATCTCCGGTAGAAGATGCCAGAGAGAAAATGAAAGAGTTTGTCTGGATAAAAAGGATACCACAGTTGTGGGAAAAGGTGATGGGGAAATAATTTAATCTGGCCAATAATCATAAGGCAATTGGTCGCCAACATTCTTCCAGCTCCAGTAACCCTGGTTTATCCAATCCTTTTGATCGTAATAATATCCGTTTTCAGTTACGGCAATCGTATTTAATAGCTCAATGTAGGAAATCGGGTATTCAACATTTTTCGGTAGTTTCATTTTCTTCAGGTATTCAGGCTCCGGTTTTTTATTGATGTAAGCAATACTTAATACTCTCGGATACCAGAATTCGATTTGCAGTGTACTATCCAATGCGCCGTAGTAAAGTGAGTCGTATGGATTTGTTACACGGTTAAATTTTTTATCATCTTTTTCATCCAGCATATCTATTACCCAACCATCTTCGTAAACGGAACTATCGTAATAGCTGCGCATAAAATGCAGTTTAGAGCCTTCGTAGGCAATGGAACGGTTATTTTTCCATACGTTCTGTAAACTGTCTTCGCCTTCCATTTCGGTATATAAACAGAAGCCACGATAAATATAGTTGTCTGTTTTATAGTAATAGACAAATGAATCCAGTTGATAGCGGAGATTATAACCTAATGCATGATTAGAAATTAACACTGGTTCTGTTGCCAGTATTTTTAAGCGGTTACTTTTTTTATAGAAATAAAATTTTAATACTTCAGGATTTAATAAAACGCATTGGTCTGAATTAGGCGTGGCGCCAATGAAATTTTTTGTAAAAAAATCACCATACTTTTCCCAACCGTCTTTTACTTCAAATGTGTTAGTAAGAATAACTTCTTCCAGCTTTTTTTCTTCCTTTATCAACAGAATTTCCAATGTTCCTTTTTCTGTCACTCTTATTGTTTGTGTACTATAACCTGTGTAGCTGAATATAAGGTCATAACCTCCCGATTTTAGTGTAAGAGAAAACTCTCCTTCCTTATTTGTTACAGTGCCAGATGTAGTGTTCTGACAAAATACTGACGCATTGAATAATGGCTCATGGCTGGCAGAGTCCAAAACAGTGCCGCTGATGGTAAACTGTGCCGAGGCAATAAATGAAAAAGCTATTGCGATTAAAAAGAAAAAGAAACGTAGTTTTTGCATAGAAATAGATTACCGGGTAAAGATATAAAATCATGTTCAGCTATAATGAACGGACAACGGTTTTTAAGACTTGAATAGTACAAAGACAGTTGCAGGTTAAGGAAATATCCTACTATTTAAACCGTTGGTAAGTTAATTTTTGAACTTCTATAGGTGTTATGTTAGTAGAAAATATCATTAATATTGCCCCAATGGGGATATGATTTTAAAAAAGTATATAGGTCAGTCAATATCCCTTTAATTAATTATTTGGTTATTTCTTAGAATCTGCAATATATTTTGCACAAGCATTTTTAATTGACTCTTCAAGTGGTGTAAAAGAATAACCTGGAATTGCTTTCAACAGCTTATCATTTTCAAACCATGTTTTGCTTTGTGCGACTCTTGCACTTTCTTTTGAAAGCAATGGATTTTTTCCAGTGAACAAGGATTTAAGCTTTTCTATTCGCCAGGCAATGCTCATTAAAAAAGGTGTTGCCAGTTTAGATGGTCTCGTTTTACCAAAAGCATCGGCAATAGTGTCCTGTAATTTTTGAAATGTCCAGTTATCGCCGTTAACAATGTATCGCTGCTCGGTAATATCAGTTTCCATTAAAAAAATAGTTGCCTTGGCTACATCTTCTACATCTACAAAACCATTGATGCCTGAAGTATACCACTTAAAGCCTTCATAAATATTTCTGAATATTGCACAACTGCCGCTATGCCAGTCACCATACCCCAGTATGGTGCTTGGATTGAGTATTACACCTTCCAGTCCTTCATTTAATCCCCGCCATGTTTGCAGCTCTGCTTTAAACTTGCTGATGGCGTAATGTGTATTTACATTGGACTCTTCCCATCTTTTTTCTTCATCTACATGACCGCCATTAGCAGTTCTTCCTAATGCAGCAACCGAACTGATATGAACAAAGCGGCGTACATTTTTTTCTAAAGCAACATTAACCACATTGGCTGTGCCATCCACATTTACTTTGTACATTTCTTTTCTATCCTTTTTTGCAAAAGAAACTATAGCCGCAGAATGAATAACCGTATCAACACCTTCCATTGCATCTTCCAGCGCAACAATATCAAGCACATCGCCTTCCACCCATTCTACTGAGCCAGTCGAAGTATTGTCAAATATTGCTGATGGAATCCAGAAGGGAAGTTTAGCAGATCTGCGAATAGCCCGGACACTATATCCTTTTTCAATCAATTGCTTGATAATATAGGAACCTAAGAAACCTGTGCCGCCGGTAACCAGTATTTTGCCTCGATCCCCCGTCCGACCGTATCGTCCGGGCGGGCCTAAAGAGGAGAATTTACTTTTTTCTTGAAACGAATATTTATTTTCTTTATCGGTCATTTATTAAAGTAAGATAATTGAGAATTAAGGAAATATAATTCCCCTTAGGGTTAGGGGCTGTATTTATAAAATCCTTCACCAGATTTCTTACCCAGCTTTCCCTCTTTTACTTTTTGTTCCTGGATATATGAAGGTTTGAATCGTTCATTTTTATTCATTTGCTCATATACAGAAGTGCTT
>CAZOOT010000211.1:0-3471 GCA_964581455.1 uncultured Chitinophaga sp.
GGAAATGTATTTGGATCATTAAACCCAAAGGATTGGGTAATGCAGGTTTCAGCCTCCAGAAAATATTTGGAAAAATGGAATTATGGCGCAACCTTAAAATTCATTTCTTCAAATTATGGAAGATACAGATCAAACGGAATTGCTTTTGATGCAGCAGTTCTGTTTAATGATACGGCAAACCTGGTCTCCGCATCAATTGTAGCTAAGAATATGGGATATCAGTTAAAAAAATATTCGGGAACAGGAGCAGAGGAATTGCCTTTTGATTTACAGATCGGGATTACAAAAAAACTTGCAGAAGCTCCGTTGGCATTTTCATTAACAGCACAAAGGCTCCACCAGTTTGATATCCGGTACAATGATACTCTTTTTAATAGCCAGGAAGGACTGAGCAAAAACGGGAAATTTACATTTGATAAAATATTCCGTCATTTTGTTTTTTCTGTTCAGGCTTTTCCCATTCCCCAAATTGAAATTTCAGCGGGATACAACCATTTACGCAGACAGGAACTCAATATAGGGAATAGTGCCAATGGTATGAATGGGTTTTCAATGGGTGTTGGGTTTTTAGTAAAGAAAATACAGGTGAGGTATGCCCTGGCAAACTACCAGAACAATACTGCCTATCACCAGTTTGGACTAAACCTTAAACTGAACGAATATTTTGGTTTAGGTAAATTTGGAGAAAAGATCGGATGGTGAAGTGAAGATGTTTCGTTAAATTTATCGCTTATCCTGCCCTGATTGAAGTTCATCCTTATAAATACTCAGAATGAAATTTATTTTATCCATATTGCTGATCACATGTTTTCTTTTTACTGATGCCTATGGGCAAAAGAATAAGAAAAAAAAGGACAGGGACAGAAGTTCAAGGATTATGGAAGTGATAGGAGATAGTATCAGGACTGATTCTATTGTCTATTATGAGACCGAGGTAGGGTATATCATGCCGGATCTCAGTCAAAAATTTAAGGGCAGATGGAATATTAATGTCATGCGAAGGCAGGCCAGGGCGGTACCTGATACATTGACCGGCAGCTATCTCGAATTTAATGAAGACACTTTATTTACCGCTTATGTAGGTTGTAATATATTGAAGGGAACCTATATTATTAAGGGCCCCACTATTAAATTTAATGTTACAGATACTTTGTTGACAACCTGTTCGAATGAAATTGAGGAATGGTTTATAAAACTTATTGAAGACCGGGTAAGTTATTTTGGAGTTGATGAAAAAATACTTTTTCTGAAAGATGTTGCTTTCAATATAGTTTTTGACTGTGCTAAAAAACGTGAGGAAGATCACTGACTTTTCAGGAAATAAAAACCAGTAAGCAGATTTTATTTATTTAATCTTTTCATAAAATAAAGTGTTCTATTTGTCCCATCTATTTCGCTGCTTTTTTTTATTTCAAAAAACATTTTAAATACATTTTCAAACGCTTCCTGGTTATAGGATGTGAATATGTCATTTCTGTTTTTCAGCAGCAATTTGGTTTTTTCATCTTCTTTTGGTACAAACTCAATAATCAGCTGTGGCGCTAATCTGTTGAAATTTTCAGCCAGGAGATCAAGAGGCATGTTTTTCCCGATTGCAAGATGATGAACCAATGCCAGTGCCATTACAACATCAGGGTTTACCCTTTCATGAAAAGAATCTTTTTCATTATATAAAAAACCAAGGGCTGGTGTAGGACTGCAGATGTCTATACAAAGTGGAAGAATATTGCTGTTGTTCTGTTTTTTTATTTTCTTATAAAAATTGTTGATGCTTTGTTCATCATTATCTATAGCAATAACATTAAAATTTTGATTTGATGCCAACCATGAATAATGGCCATCATTAGCTCCCAGGTCTAGGAGCTTGTTTCCATCAACCTGTTTCAGCATCTCCAAAACAATTTTTTCTTTATTTCTTGTGTAATCTCCTCCGGAAATTGTTTCAGTATAATAGTTGCTCCAGTTGGATTTTTTTGAATTATCAAGTTTGAATATGATGTTTTTTAAATGCGAGATGAGTTGTGTTAATTTCTTTTTACTGAAACCGGAATTTGCATTACCTGAATTTTCTTTTTTCTTTAATTTGTCAGGGAGGGTTACATGTAACCAGACGCCAAGGTTTAAATTGCTTTTTGCAGGTAAAAGTTTTGCAACCATTTCAACAGGGAGCCCATCAGGATAAATAATGAGTTGGTTTTGAAAATTATTTTTGTGATAATGGGAAAGTAAAAGAGGATAAAGAAAACTTTCGCAAAATTGGCGATAGGCTATCCAGGGTTGGCTTTCGTCATATATTTCAAAAGACAGGGAATCTATAAAAATAGGCTTCCCATTATTAATTTGAACATTATAGGGAGTTGCATCTTTCAGGATCATGCCTTTTTCAATACAGGCGAACATAATATCAAGCGTTAACAACGCTGCATCTTTTAACTGATCAAAACTCCATTCATAAGGATAACTCCAAAAGTTAATTTGTTCAGGTATTAAAGTGAAATGCCAATCAGGATCATTTAGCAAATTCTCATTTACTTCTTTATGTGGCAGAAGAAGATTTTTCTTAACTAACAATTCATATAAACCTGAATCCTTAAGCAGGGAATAATTTTCTGAATAAATTTTGTTTACCTGTCTGTATATTTTGCCGGATGAAAAATAAATAAAGCCCGAAGGGTCTTTATAGGAAGCAGGATGTCGAGTTGTGACCGGCATTTAAAGTTCGTTTTCTGGGGAATCATTCTTTTTTGACCTGGTGAAAATAGATTTTACCCATAACCAGGCAGACTTGAAATAAAACAATATACCAAGTATGGCAGCAATGATTGCTTGTACAAGATAACTTCCGCTTCCCGGATCTATATACAACAGGGTAAAGTACATCTTACATGTATTTTAAATTTGTTTTCGGGGTCAACGACAGCAAAGATTCATACATAAGTTTAATCGTATTCTCGATATCATCCCGATGAAGCATTTCTACGGTTGTATGCATATATCTTAAGGGAATAGAAATAAGAACCGAAGGGCAGCCATCATTTGCATAGGCAAAAGAATCAGTATCAGTACCAGTAGTTCTGCTTAATGTTCTCCATTGCACCGGGATCTTCTTTTTCTTCGCTATATCTTCTACTAAACCAAGTAATTTATTATGGATAGCCGGTGCATATGCAAGAGAAGGTCCTTTTCCACAGGCAATTTCTCCTTCTACAATTTTACTGATCATGGGAGTGGTTGAATCATGTGTTACATCAGTAACAATAGCAATATCCGGCTTGATACGCCTGGCAATCATTTCAGCACCTCTTAACCCGATCTCTTCCTGTACTGCATTGACAACGTATAAACCAAAAGGAAGCTTTTTATTTGATTCTTTAAGTAACCTGGCTACCTCAGCAATCATAAAACCTCCGATCCGGTTGTCAAATGCCCTGGCGATGTAATAACCATTTGCCAGTTCATCAAAACCATCCT
>CAZOOT010000212.1:0-3408 GCA_964581455.1 uncultured Chitinophaga sp.
AAAGACATGAAGAGCATGGATAACATGAAAGACATGAAGGGCATGGATAACATGAAAGACATGAAGGGCATGGATAACATGAAAGACATGAAGAGTATGGATAGCATGAAAGACATGAAGGGCATGGATAACATGAAAGACATGAAAGAAATGAAGGACATGAATAATATGAATGGAAAGGACAGCAGTATGAATATGCAAACGATGCCCATGTACATGAAAAGTCCTATGGATAAATTGGAGTTTCCGGATAATAATCCTGCCCGTAAAAAAAGCAAACAACGAAATTAAAAGATTGAAATCATGAAGCAGCTTATCGTTTTTTTTATGTTCATTTCATTAACCAGCCAGGCACAGCATGATCATAAAGCAGCAATGCCATCCAAGGAAAAAAAATCATTGGGTCAGGACAAAGCTGATTATAACCGTTCTTTATCTTTTACTCCAGCAGGGAATAATTACACAGGGAAAAAAGTGGAGTATGATTTATATATTAAAGACAGCATGGTCAATTTTACCGGTAAGTCTCGTCATGCTATTGCTATTAATGGTCAATTACCGGCACCCATTCTCCAGTTTACCGAAGGAGATACTGCTATTATCCGGGTACATAATCTGATGAAAATGGAAACATCTGTACACTGGCACGGTATCCTGCTTCCCAACCAGGAAGATGGCGTACCCAATTTAACAACAGCACCTATAGAACCTGGAAAAACACATGTTTTTACTTTTCCCCTGATTCAAAGTGGTACATACTGGTATCATTCACACACCATGCTGCAGGAGCAAATTGGATTATACGGATCCATTGTTATACATCCTGCACAACCCGAACCGGTATTAAAAGAATATGTTTTGATTTTGTCAGACTGGACAAATGAAAACCCACACCAGGTATTAAGGTACCTGAAAAGAGACGGTGAATGGTATGCCATGAAAAAAGGAGCATTGCAAAGCTATGGTGAAGCTATTACTGCTGGATATTTTAAAGATAAATTAAAACAGGAATGGAAACGCATGCCGGCTATGGATGTCTCCGATGTTTTTTATGATAAGTTCCTGGTGAACGGGCAGCCAACGATTCAAATTAATGATGCAAAACCGGGTGAGATCATTCGACTTCGTATCATAAATGGTTCGGCATCTTCTTATTTTATATTACAATATGCAAATAGTTATATGCGGCTGATTGCTGCTGACGGTATCAACGTTACTCCCATTTCAATAAATAAATTAGAAATAGCCGTAGCAGAAACATACGATGTGCTGGTTACTGTGCCTGAGTCCGGAGCGGCAGAATTAAGAGCCACTGCCATGGATATAAGTGGGTATTCTTCCACCTTTATAGGAAATGGAATGCAAATGCCTGTTATGGATCTTCCTAAATTGAATTATTTTAAAATGATGCGGGAAATGAATACCATGATGGAAAATATGGATATGGGAAATATGAGCATGAATGAAATGAAGATGGATAAGAAGAAAATGAAAATGCCTTCAGATACGGTACCAGGTAAAATGAAAATGGAGATGAATCAAAAGATGGAGGCGGGCATGGATATGGATGGCATGAATGATATGCACGGAATGGATATGGGAATGCCGGTAGATTTTAATTATGATATGTTGCGGGCTTTGCATCCCACTACTTTAGATTCCACATTAAAACCAAGAGAAATAAAATTAACATTAACCGGTAATATGCTGCGCTATGTATGGTCAATGAATTTTAAAACATTGTCCGCAGCAGACGAGATTCTTATTCATAAAGGGGAAAGAGTCCGGTTTGTAATGACCAACAATACGATGATGCGACATCCCATGCACCTGCATGGTCATTTCTTTCGGTTTATAAATGCACAGGGTGAATATTCGCCCCTGAAGCATACGTTTGATATAAAGCCAATGGAAACGGTGATTATTGAATTTGAAGCTAACGAAGAAAAATCATGGTTTTTTCACTGCCATATTCTATATCACATGATGGCAGGCATGGCCCGGATTGTAACTTATGAAGACAGTGATAAAAATCAATTTGCAAAAAATGGATTTAAAAAATTGAGCCGGGAAGACAATGCACTTTATACATGGTTTGATCTGTCAGCACATTCGCAGGGAGCATGGTTAGCTGCCAACGTTTCAAATAATAAAAATGCGCTGGAGTTTGAAGGCCAGGCAAACTGGAAAGGTGATTTTGAAACAGAAACGCACCTGTTGCGTTATTTGGATAAAAAACAATTTCTATCTGCTTTTGTGGGATATGATACCCGTAAAAATAAAACGCTGAAACAATTCAATGCACCCAATAGTAAAGACAACCGTCATGTATTTGATGCCGGCTTCTACTATTTACTTCCTTTATTTATCCGTTCGGAATGGAGAGTGGATAGTAAAGGGAATCTTCGCTTGCAATTGGAAAGAACGGATTTGCCATTAAGTAATAATTTATTTTTTGATGGAAGTGTCAATACCGACAAAGAATATACAATAGGCTTCAGGTATATGCTGGGAAAATATTTTTCTGTAAGCACCAATTACGACAGTGATTATAAATGGGGGATGGGGTTAACTTTACATTACTAATAGTGGTTGCATGATATTTTCATGTTGCCGGCCATTTTTTGGCGGTTTGTATTCAATGATTTCTATACAAGATTGTATTTTTTCAGGCATGGGAACAATCAATCATTAAATAATATAACAAAAACAGGAAATAATGTAACAACATATTTTATCGGATAATGGAAAATTGTGTTATAAAAAACCAGCGATTATGAACAATCAGCAATTTACCTGCCCCATGCATCCTGAAATCATTCAGGATCATCCTGGCAATTGTCCGAAATGCGGAATGAATTTGATTCCGGTAAAAGCCGGGGCAGATTCATCCGCTTTACCACATCAACAGGGTGATAGTAACCCGCCAATGAGTCATGTCGGATAGAAGTATTATTTATGATGTACTCAACTTTAAGAAAATTGCCTGGAAACTCCATTAAAGCAGTATGTTACTTTTTCCCATCAATTTTTTAAAATAACAGGTTTATCATTTTCTTATTGAAATTTCTTAAACACACAAGTGTGAATTATGTAACGTATTACAAATATTATGTAATACGTTACAACCTTTCGATACTCACCTTTGTTCAGTGAAATTTCATTCACAGTTAAATCTAAAAAAATCATGAAAAAATTACCAATAATTGCGTTAGTGATTGCCTTATTAGCAGGTCTAGCAGGATGTCAATCGTCACAAAAATTGCTTTCAAAAACTGATTCCAAAAATGAAATCATGACCACAATCGCTAATGATAGAGATATGGCCAAAGAAATGATGCAGGTGTTAATGGAAAGTAATACCGGTAAAATGATGATGCAGGAAAATGAAAAAATGAAAATGATGAT
>CAZOOT010000213.1:0-3408 GCA_964581455.1 uncultured Chitinophaga sp.
AATTATTACAGGATAAAAAGTATAGATAAAAACAGCAAATCAGATTATACTTCTATAGTAAAGATCAGTGTTAAAAAAACGGGAACTGAATTGAGTATTTATCCAAACCCTGTTTTGGAAAAACAGCTTTCAGTACAATCTTTAAACTTTGAAGAAGGAGAATATATAATAATAGTTTCAAATATTTCAGGTCAACAGGTCTATAGAAAAAAAATAATGATTAATGGTAACGCAAGTAGCCAGACAATTCATCTTCCCCCTGCTCTTAAACCGGGAATGTATAGTTTGCAACTGTTAAATAAATCAACTGCATTAAATAAAGCTTTTTTAATCCATTAAAATAAAACTGAAAACAATAACTAAAAAAGGAGGATGAAAATGATCCTCCTTTTTTAATTAACAACAATAAATTTTATCTGAGCCGGTCCAGGCTCTTCACCAGTTTTTCATCTTTCCAGATTCCACGGGCTGCCAAAAAGATAAAAACAGGAATGGAAAAAGCAAATACAGCAGCAATTGAAACATTTCCGCTACTGAAATTTTTAAGCTGACCAAAATAAAGAACCAGGTTGACAATGGAAATGACCGCACATAGAAAAGTAAAACGCAATTGTTTTTTTCTTTGTTTGAAAATGGAAATTGTAAAGATGCAGCCAAGTATAAGTATAATTGTAAGTGTGAGTATGAAAATGTTGGATACAGCTGTCAGCATATTAAACTCTTCCAGGTTATCTTTTCCGGTTTTGGTGCCTGTATAAAATGCAAATTTGAATGTAAGGCCAGCACAGACAACGGCTAAAAATAACCACACTGTTTGTATTCGTTGTATCATGAGTTTATATTTAATCTAAGTTAATAAATCATCCCAATTCCGGGTATAAAGGAAATTGCTTCATGAATTCTTTCACTTCATTTCTTACTGATGAAATAGTATTTTCATCATCTGCATTCATCAGTATTTTGTCAATCATATTCACTATTGTTTCCATTTGATCTTCTTTCAGTCCTCTTGTCGTTACTGCTGGCACACCAATGCGGATACCAGAAGTAACAAAGGGACTCTTGTCATCAAAGGGAACTGCGTTTTTGTTTAAAGTGATATGTGCTTTGTCCAGAGTTTCCTGTGCTTTTTTTCCTGTCAAGTTTTTGTTTCGAAGATCGATCAGCATTAAATGATTGTCCGTTCCGTTACTAATCAGATCATAACCTCTTTTTACAAATGCTTTTGCCAAGGCCTGTGCATTATTTATTACCTGTTGGCCATAAGCTTTAAAATCTTCTGAAAGTATTTCTCCAAATGAAACAGCTTTTGCAGCAATTACATGTTCCAGAGGTCCGCCTTGTGATCCCGGAAATACAGCCAGGTCGAGTAACTGGCTCATGGGCCTGGTTTTACCTTTCGGATCTTTTATACCCCAGGGATTTTCAAAATCATGACGAAGCATGATGATGCCACCTCTTGGGCCACGTAAAGTTTTATGAGTGGTTGAACTTACAATATGGCAATGATCAAATGGATCGTTCAATAAGCCAGTAGCAATTAATCCGGCTGGGTGTGCAATGTCAGCAAAAACTACAGCTCCAATTTCATCGGCAATGGAACGGATTCTTTTATAATCCCAATCACGGCTATAGGCTGATGCTCCGCAGATGATCATCTTTGGTTTTTCCGCCCGGGCTTTTACTTCCAACTGGTCATAATCAACGATGCCTTCTTTGGTAACTCCATAATGTATCGCCTGGTAAGTTTTTCCACTGAAGTTAGCCGGGCTTCCATGTGTAAGATGTCCGCCCATACTGAGGTCAAGACCCAAGAATTTTTCGCCGGGTTTCATTACTGCAAGAAATACAGCTCCATTAGCCTGTGCACCGCTATGGGGTTGCACATTGGCCCAGGAACATTTAAAAATTTCTTTCAAACGATCTATAGCCAATGTTTCAATTTCATCCACTACTTCACAACCTCCGTAATAACGTTTGCCGGGATATCCTTCAGCATATTTGTTGGTGGGTACAGTGCCCATGGCCTGCATCACCTGGTAAGATGTAAAATTTTCTGAAGCGATAAGTTCAATTCCGTTTCGCTGACGATCGAGTTCCTTGTTGATAAGATCAAAAACCTGTTTGTCTTTGTGCATATTACCCCCTTCCCCTATATGGGAAAATTATTAACTCCCCGGTTTGTCCGGATAAGTCAATTTATTGATGAATAGTTTTGTTAAAGTACAAGAGTGTGACACAACGAAAGTTGATAAGAATTACTTTGGCTGGCTACAAACTAATACTTTGCAAAAATAAGTGTGTGACAGAAGTATTGTGTAATTTTTGTTTATTGTAAATTTCCTATTTTCACAGGCTTTTAAAACCAACATGAAGGCAATTATACCAGTAGCAGGCGCAGGCACCAAGCTGCGTCCACATACCTATACACATCCCAAAGCACTGATTCCGCTTGCCGGAAAAACTGTGCTCAGTACTATTGTAGACCAACTCAAAGAAGCAGGGATTGAAGAAATAATATTTATTGTGGGTTATCTCGGCGATAAGATAAGGGATTATGTAAAGGAAAAATATCCGGATCTGAAAACACATGTGGTTCATCAGACGGACAGGCAGGGAATCGGGCATGCTATTAAGATGACCAAAGGTATTGTGAACAACGAAGAAGTGTTTGTGGTATTGGGTGATACTATTTGTGAATATGATCTGAAAGCCGTGATGCAAAATCCACATTCAATGCTGGGAATAAGAAAAGTGGATGATCCCAGGGAATTTGGCGTGGCTGAGATCAATGAGGAAGGTTTTGTAACCCATGTGGTGGAAAAACCACAAATACCAAAAAGTAATATGGCCCTGGTTGGTCTTTATAAGATCAAAGAGACAGCACAAATGTTTCAATGCCTGGAGGCAAATATCCGGCAAGGCTTGCGCAGCCATGGCGAATACAGTCTTACGGATGCATTGGATTGCATGATCAAAGAAGGAGTGAAGTTTCAAAGTTTTAAGGTTGAAAATTGGTTTGACTGTGGTAAGAAAGAAACATTGCTGGAGTCAAATGCCACCATGTTAAAAAAATCGGGGAACAAACTTAGTGCTGATCTTATTTTAGAAAATACGGTGATCATTCCTCCGGTGAGCATCGGTGATGGATGTGAAATCAAAAATTCTATTATCGGGCCGAATGTATCCATCGGAGAAAATACGAAGATCAATTATTCTATCATAAAGCAATCTATCATTGGTTCTTATTCCAACCTGTATGATATTGTTTTGGATTATTCACTTATTGGAAACGACACAGGAATACGTGGTGAAAGCCGCACCCTGAATGTTGGCGACAATACAGAAATGGATCTTGGATAATAACCCCAATTCCTTTGCCATAGATTCAAAGGTTTCTTATGTAGC
>CAZOOT010000214.1:0-3387 GCA_964581455.1 uncultured Chitinophaga sp.
CAGCAGAAAAATAACCACTGGTGTTTCCGTAGCTTTTCAGGGAATGATGGCCGGCTACCACTACATGTTTACCGGCATAGTGCCTGCGGATAACATCTTCAATCTGAATGAGCACATCGCCCCGGTTTTCAATGTCACATTTGTAAAAACGTCGGTCGTATTTATGCACCCACCACCAGGTGTCAATCAAAATCACCACAAGGTGTTCGGAAAGTACCACCTCGGTTGGCCCGGGACAAGCCTCATCGGGAAAGAAAAAAGGGTTGCCGTATCTCTCCGGAAGATTCTCCGTCATTTGTTTGATAAAATCCTTTCCGTAGCGGTGGCCGCCGGCCCATTCTGTTTTCCCGGGCACAATCAGCAACGGATGGTTTTCATTTAGCAACAATTCACCTGGAAACTGCCCTGTTTGCGCATCAACAACATTACCAGTCAGCAAAACAGCAAAATTTTTCTGTATACCAATCCGGTTTCGCCACTGATTTAAAAGTGCAGCTTCCGATTTTTTTCCGTAAACATTGCCAGTTGAAAAAATCGTGAATTTAGGCTCTTCCTGAGCGAAAACTAAAATTCCCTGGTACAGAAAAAACACAAAAAGCCAATATTTTAAAATTTTCAGCATTCGGATTTTCAGATAAATACAAATAAAAATGCTCCTACACTAATTACCAGTCCCACCATAAAAACATTGTAAGCCCAGCGCAGCAAGTGGTATTTTTTGGCCAGCACTTTGCCCAGTGAATACTGGTCTTTGGTGAGTGTGGAGTAGAGATAAGGGTCGTCATTAATCATTTCAGCAACGGCCCATTCATATTCTTCCAGGGCCATGTTATAAAAGTTTCCAAAAAAGATCAGATTTACTTTCTTTTGCTTTATGTCTTCCCGCGTAAATTTGCCCGAAGATATGTTTGGCCGGGTGGAAAGAATGGCCAGCACAATGGTGGACAAACTGAACAGGATGAAAATGATGGTGGGTACAATTATGGCGGGTTCCTGCTTGAATTTACTCACCAGGGTGGCCAGCGCCAGCGAAATGATGATACCATTCAGAGAAATGAGAATATTAGATTTATTGTCGGCAATGTGGCTTAGATTAATCTGGTTCCGGGCAGTCAGTTTGAACATGGAATCCACACCACGCGAATAACTTTTCGATTTGGTGTCTTTCATTTTCGCTTTCGTGGTCTGTTTGGCGATGCGCTCCTTCAATATTTCAAGATTTTTCTGCTTTGGTTCATCCAGATTGTTTTTGCAATAGGTTGTGTGCCAATGATGCTCTTCAAACAATTTGATCGACTCCTGGTCGAATTCGGCTTTTTTCAATTTACGGATACCTGCATTTTTTTGTTCCTGCCTCAGTTTTTCGGCCTGCTCAAAATAATTTTCCTGAGCCAGATGCATAAAATCGGCATCGCAAAGCACCCTGGCCATCCGGCTTTCGGGATTCCGGGGAATAGCAGTTGCCAAAATACTTTCAGCGACGGCAGCACGGATGTTTTCATCCACACCCTGGCGTTCAAGAAATTCAGCAGCCATTGCGGAGCTTTCTTTCTCATGTCCATTATAGGTTTTAATGTAACCCACATCGTGAAACCAGGCAGCCACCCGCATGATGCTCATTTCATCTTCAGGCAGATTTTCTTTGGTACCGATAAATACGGCGTTTTTTACCACTTCCAGGGTATGGTCCAGGGTATGGTAGGTATAACCCTCCGGAGTTTCATTCTTCAGGAGACCTGTAACAAATTTTTCAGCCTCCCTGATAATTGTTTCATTCATCTTCATTGTTACTGAATTTTTGACATTTTCATTCTTCATTAAAAATATACAGTAAAACCGGCCGGTTAATTCCCTTAACTTTTTCCGGTTTCTGAGATATAAAAACCGATTTCACTTCAGCATCGAGCTCATTGAAAACTTCTTCGGAAATTATAAGCTGCGAATGCCAGCGCTTGTTTAATTGTTCGATACGCGAAGCAATTATCACCACATTTCCGGTTATGGAATACTGTTTACGTATCGCCGAACCAATGTTCCCGATAACTGCTTCGCCGTAATGCAGGCCAATCCCGATTCTAGTTTCGGGTATTTTCCCTGCTTTATTTTCTTCTTTCACTTTCCGGATGATATCAATAGATGCCAATACTGCATTTTGCGTTACATTACCCTCCGAAACCGGTGCACCAAAAGTGGCCATAAACCCATCTCCCAAAAATTGATTGATGACACCGTTGTAACGCTGTACGCTGTCAATCATAAACTGAAACAAGCTGTTTAAATAAGCCACTACCTCCTCGGGCGAATGGCTTTCCACGAAAGGGGTAAAATTGCGGATGTCGAGAAACATCACACATACCTTTTTACGTGCACCTGAGAGTTCTTCCTTCTTTTCGAGGATGCTGCCGGCAATTTGCGGTGAAATTTGCTGGCCAAACAGGTCAATGACTTCATTTTTTTCTTTAATGCTTTTGAACGAAGCCAACATTTTCTTTTTAATCAGATCGGCTACAAAACCAGCCGCAATGCCAGATATCAACAAAATTATCCCCTGTCCCAGGTACTGCATTCCGGTTAAATCGGGACGAAAACTGTCCACGGGCACATCGCTGAAAACAGTGGAATAATAAACTGATACAGCCACGTACTGGATTGCTGCCAGTCCACCTGAAAAAACGGAGAGTTTAAAGTTTAAACGTAGGGTGGAAAGCACGATAAAAAGAAAATAGGTTAGTGTGGCCGGCGCCTGAAGTATGACGGTTTGACCTGAATATTCAACAATGAAAATGAACAAGAGTGTCAAAAGCGATATTTCGGAAAATGAATTTACATAACCAAAGATACTCCTGTGGTGAAAAAACATTTTCATTTTTTTGCCAATAAAAAAGTGTATAACCAATTCATAAACAATTATTACCAATGTAAAAATAAGAATGGCATAAATGGCAATATGGGTATTAAAAAGCAAAAGATACTGGTTGCGGTAAAAAAAATAGATTACCATCAGCAGGATAGCCTCAAGTCCCAACATTCCAATCAGAATGAGTGCGCGAAGGCGCTCACTGCCCGCAATCTCAGCATTATAAAGCTCTTTGGGATTTCCCGGCTGAGGAGAATGGTTCATTTTACTTTCCACTTCCATTGTTTATTTAAATCAAAACTGATACAAAGTTAGTTAATATTTACTAACTTATAATTTTTTAACATTTTTTATTCATTTATCTATCTTTACAATCACTTCTCGAAGTGGCCAATGCCAACCCTGGCGTACTCCAAAAACCTCCTCCCGATATACTTTTTGACAATTTCGGTGACAGTAGCCTCGATTTCAATCTCAGGGTATGGGCCGACGAATACAGCGATAAACCCAAGGTTCTGAAAAGTCAGTTG
>CAZOOT010000215.1:0-3349 GCA_964581455.1 uncultured Chitinophaga sp.
AATTTTCCCGAAAGTTTTCCAAAGGCTGATATTATTATTGTTGATGGTATCAGATACGCATACAAAGACAACGGTGTAACAATTGAGAAAGAATCAATCTCATCTTTCTTTGTTGGAGATAACATTACTGATTACCCGATTTATTATCCTAAAAAAAGGAATTCTAATTATTTTGAAATTTTAATAAAAGAAGTGCTATTGGATAAAGATATATTCCCCCAATTCTCATATTTCGAAAATAAAATATATTTATTGAGGTCAAGACAGTTATTTTCCATTGAAGAAGGAGTCGGAGATTTTAAAAATCCGTTTGATGAATCAGAATAAAATGTTTTCTATTTAAATGCAGGATTGTCCGGCTGTCCCGCTATGCAATATTTTCTTGAGGTTCGTTAGATGAGCAAATGATAACAAAACCTATTGAATATTACAGAAGAACTGCCTTAAATACTGCAATCAAAAAAATTGAAGATTTCATCGAGATAGACACTACAAACCCTACATAATCATCTTTCAGCAATATGCTTTTTAATAAACCATAACTTTCTCAAAAAGCATTTTGAGAACAGAATAATGCTGAAATTAGGTTATTTCGTGTAAATATATACTGTCTATACTTATCTGTTTCATTTGAAATTCATTAAACCATATACCACTTCTTCACAAAATTTTCAGCGTTTTTGTAGCAAATGGCATCTACAGCTTCAGCAATATCTTCTATACTTTGAAAATGACGAATGGATGGAGAAACCGATGAACTGTTCAGTTCGGTAGTAATAACATTTATCAAAGCATTTCTGAATTTTTCAAATTCTAACACCGTAGGAAAGGGGTTAACGGGGTCTATATAACCGTCAAAATCTGTCCCAATGCTTATAATATTCCAGGCAAGGTGTTTTTCACCGGCAGCAACTTGATTACTGCTATAAATAACTTCGAGCACAGTTTTGATATTATGCCAAAGTGCGGTGATGTTGTTTCTTGGGTCTTTTTTCTTACGGATGCCTACAATTCGTTGGTCGAAGGAAAGACCAAAGAGACCTCGAGTTTTAAATATGAGCAAGATGTCTTCATCGCACATATTGATATTCCATGCGTAAAAATTACCTACGTGCGAATCGTCATGTTCATCTTCTGCATCCTTAATAAGTATATCCAATGTTTTTATTCCTGCATATCCGCAGTGGCTGGCTATTACAGGAATAGTATCGCCACCCATAAGGCAGGGTTTCACAACTTCATAGTAATACCATTGTCTGGATTTTGCGCTCATGTGTTTTACATCTATCAAAATCCGGTATCCGAGAGCGCTTTTTTTGGTATTGGTTTCGTCAATGGATAAAAATTGCCGAACAATTTTCTTTCCTTCTTCAGTAAAGCCGCTATTGCGTCCTTGTAATTGGTTTAATATTCGTTTAGCTCCGTCCGGAACACTATGTGCATGACCACAGAGTTTATTGTAAAAATGGTGGGCAAATGTGATGAAGAATACAGGGTAATGCCAGTTTCTTTTTATTTGTTGCACTCTTTGGGCATATTCGCTGTAAGTAGCAGTGTCTGTTCCGAGCGCATGAGCGCCCTCAATGGTCATTATCATTACAATTTTATCGCTGTTGAGAAGCGTGTGCAATTCTGCATTGTTTTTTGGAATTTGATACATGGCTTGTGGCAGAGTGATAACATTATCTCGTTGCCCTTCAGCCCTTCGCTCTCTGATTCTTCTGCCAATTCCACCCTGAACATGTAAGTGTTTAGGTTTTAGACTTCCGTTGGCTATTTGCACAAATTCCATTTCATCATTCAGCATTTCCCAATAATCGTATTCTTCCGATTGAAAAAACTTTACCATTCTTTGTGGTATTCTCATATAGACTGTTTGCAATAAGCTGCGTAATGGCAGTTTTTCGTGAGTGGCAAGCCAAATGATATAATCCAAAAAATTTAAGCCACTGAATTGAGGGGGTCTGCCGGCTTTGAAAAAGCCTTTTTCTATAGGATATAAAGCATTGAAAGTAATGTGTAAGTTGCCGGTCCAGGATTTAATTAAATCGCTTTGATTATAAGTGGTGGCTCTCTTACCTTTAGCCTGTTTTCTTTCGTTAGAATATACTATTGTCCAGGGGCTGTATAATCCTTTCTTACTAAAACTTTCCTGTTGGGGTTTCAGCCAAAAATAGGAGCGCATGTGATTATGGCAATGGAGGTCGGCAAATTTCATGGATTAGTTTTATAAAGTGAAAACAGATGTTTCGCCATTCAATACTTCAATTATATCTCTGACTACTGAAGGTGAACTTATATAATACCAATGATTGACAATATTGTGTTTAATTTTTCGCTGGTCTCCAATAGGAGAGACATCTGCTTGGTAAACATCATCGGGTAATCCCATGCTGTTTTTAGCTCCCCAACGACCCAGTCGGTTAAAAGCGTTTTTGGTTTTTTCCGATATTCCTAAAGCCCGGTCGCCATTATGATAATACACATGGGTTCTTTCACCAAGGTCAATAAGTTTATACATTGGTTTGGGCATTTCAAGCGCATCGTAATCTATATCTGCCGCTACCAGTATTACTTCGCTAAATACCGAGTTAATTGCATTTTGTTCTGTAATCAGGCATAATATCATAGATTCAAGCACTTGGTTACCCATTGAATGGCACATTAAATGTATGCGCTGATTGCACATTTCATTTATACTATTCCCGTTTTTATCCACTTTGAAATGTTGTTTGAAAAAATCTTTCAACATATTAAATGCTCTGGCGAGTGCATAGCCCGAATGAATGGCATCTTCAGCATCATCGCGATAACGTAAGGTTTTTTTCTTGGCGGGCCAAGTAAATAAAATAATATGCTTCACCGGAGAATCTTCCGGAACCACATATTTTTGATGTAGTTCTTTCAATGTGTCTAATGCAGACTTAAGGTCATTTCGAAATCCGTGAACGAAAAACAAAATATCTTCTCGTTTATTAGCTTTATCTGCTTTGATGCCGCTATTATAAAGCTCCTTAAAAATTACTCTTGAAGGCAATTTTTCACCTTTCGGTAATATATTGGTTTCGGTTAAAACTTCAAGTGTGTCATCATCCAAATCGGGCATGATATGAATGTTGTAGTCTTCTAGTTTTCCGGTTTTGGCAGGGTCGAAACTGACGGTTCCGAAACGGAGGTTATCACGGGCTTCTTCATCTCCGTCAATTCTGATGTATTCTTTTTCATTGACTTTGAAATAATTTTTAAAATTCTTATCCGGGCGTGAAGTAACACCACGATTGGTAATAATGTAGTGGGTAGTCATGGTTTTATTTTTCTGGGTTGACCGGCACAGGTTGGTAGTCGCGGA
>CAZOOT010000216.1:0-3305 GCA_964581455.1 uncultured Chitinophaga sp.
AAGAATATTTTTTCAACCATTCTTCCGGTAAAATACCTAATGTGCCATCATTCAACTGTACAAACTGCTGCTTATTTGCTAAAGCTCTCTTTACTTCTGCCACCGACACCTGCTGATCGCCAAAAAGAATATCAACCTTTGCATCAAACCAATCAGTATTGCTGCTGATGAAAATTTTTGTGGAAGGCTTTGCTGTGTTAAACCGGAAGTTTTTCAGTGCTTCAAATCCAAACACCGGCGTCTTCATTTCCTTCATCGCATCTACAAATAAAAAGAACCAGTTATTCTTCAATACATCAGCACCTTTTAATGCCAGAGTACCTGAGTCTTCGTTGTAAGCAAAATTGGAATGCAGGTTCTGTAGCTTCTGAATGAATTCATTTTCCTTCTCCCTGTTACGATGAACAACGACTACTTTCTCTGCTTGCGGAACAATTAACTCATCTCTGTCGGACACTTTGGTTTCAAATCCTTTGTAGTAAAATCTTGGTTGAAAAACCAGGTGCTCCCCTTTTTCCAGCAGAAACAAATTAACCTCAGGATTACCATCCTTTATTTCGTGTACTAATGATTTATCAAAATCAATCTTATGTTCTTTTGCCAGTGGTAATAAGAATTCGTTTAACGTTTTGTTCCAATTCTCCGATTTCACTTCCATTTTACCCGTTGGAAAAAATTTATCGACCAGGTGAATTACGTCATTGCTGCTCCAAAGGTGTGACTGGTTGTTATAGGTAAAGAATAATGGAGTAGCTGTTTCATTCTCTCCCAGATTAAATTCAAGCGGACCGGCTTTTACACGGCACTCAATTGTGTAATGCGATCCGTTTGCTATCTGGTTCTTTTTTACAATAAAATGAGGCTTTGCTTCTTCGGCCTGTAGTTGCAACTGTTCAAGGTTTGCCGTCTTAAACGTTTTTCCATCATCAAGTATAAACACAAAGGGGTTAGCTGCAGATTCAATAAATATTTTCTTCAGCTTTGGCAATAAATATTCTGCCATTAATTCTTTTGTTTCTTCCGGCAAGTCATCATTCTCATCATGAATGATATTTTCCCAGATACCAGAGAAAGGTGAATTGCGGCTGATATATTTATTGATTTCAGACTCTTGAAGTTTTCTTAGAGCTGTAAGCAGTTCCTTATCTGCATCCGATAAACTGTCCGTATTTACATAACGGCTTATGTCCGCCTTCTCCACCGTACCGGTAAATGCTTCGTTTTCTTCATTCGGTTCACCAATTACTACATCAACCGTAAACTGAGGATAGGTTTTCTTATTAAAATTAAAAACAATACCCAAACGTTGTGATGGAACCGCTTCCTGCACTGCAACTTCCAGTGGTGCTGCTTCGGCTGCTTCTCTTTCCTTCATCGGCAACAGAACAGGACGTACTGGTGCAGTAGCCAGCGCCACTCTTTTAATCTTTGTGTCCAGCACTCTTAAAAAAGGTTTGCCATCTTTATATACAAATTCAAATTTTCCTTTCAGGTCGTCGGCCAATGAATAGCCGTATGCTTCCAATAATTTATTTTTTTCTTTATCCCAATTACGGATGCTGTCAAAATAATTGGCACCATGTGTATTTAATAATTGGGTAAGTACGATCACTTTAGGTAAACAAAGCGGATTTTCAGTATCCTCATAATCACAACTGGTATCAAAACTTCTTTCATCGTTTTTTCGAATGATGACTTTATATTCCTGTCCGTTTAATGGAACAGTTGCTTTTACGGTTTCATTTTCTGCAAAATCAATTTTAGCTTTTTTAGTTCGTAAAAAGATTTCTGCATCAGAAAAAACTTCCTGCGAAGTGAAATGACGGATATTTTTAAGGTCAATCGTTTTCAGTTTTACCACTGTGTGCCGCTGATCATATTGTACATTTTCTGATTGCAGGTGCCCTCTGTCTATCAGATCCTGTAATTGAAATAATGCTGCCACTTCATGCCGGCATATGTCCCCAAGATTATAGGGGCATGAACACCGCAAGGATGTTGACTTTGCATCCTTAAACTTTTGAATATAGACTTTATAAAAAGTAGAATAGCTATCGTCTTTTACACGGAAGACAGCGGAGCCAAACAGGTCATCGTATTCTACCAGTTCTGCATAACCAATAGCATGAATTTTTTTCCCTCTCCGGATTACTTCATCCGTTCCATGCGTATAAACAAACTTAATAAGGTGCGGTAATGCCATAAGCTGAGTTGGCAATAAGTCAACAGGCAATACAAATTAGTCATTGCCCTTAGCCTGTTGAATATTGCTGATGAAAAAAGGACAATCGGCAAAAATAAATGAATGTTAGCCGCATTTCCTCGTAAAAAGGACGAAATAAAAAATAAATTTTATTGAATAATAGTACAAGAAAAATGAAGTACCTTACTAGGTTTTTTATCCCACAATAAGTTTTCCATCTTTGTATAATGGCAGCACATTTGCCACATCATCCGTAAGGCAATATTTAATATCATCTATCAATCCAAATCTTTCAACCAGGCGATGATAATGTGTAAGCTTTGGAGCAAAATCCATGAGGTTGTATTTATGCGTTACATACATTTCCTCCGCCATTACCGAACTGTCGCAATGAATGGTAAATTCTTCTTTAATACGATTAATCACCGCTCCGGCAAATAATGTATCTTCTAAATTAAACCGATCTTTCCATCCGGCACAGCCAAGCACTACATTCTTTTTTTCTTTTAGCAGAAAATCGCAAACAGCTGAAAGATTGGGAAAAGAACCGGAAATAATTGTAGCTGCATTTTTTTCCAATGCCATATGGAGCAGCCTTGTTCCATTGGTTGTAGTAAGTACCAACGTTTTGTTTTCGATAAACTCTCTTGTGTATTCTAATGGAGAATTTCCATGTTGTAACCCTTCGGCTATCATTCCATCTCGTTCGCCGGCAGCAATGCCATCAATGTTTTTTGCAATTTCAATTGCCTGGTGAACAGCATCAACCGGTATTACAGATTTGGCTCCATTGAATAATGCAGCAGCAATAGTAGAAGTAGCTCTGAATACATCTATAATTACAACAACGCTGTTGCTTAAATCATACAGGTGTAATAAAGCTGGCGATAAGGAGGTGTTGAGAGTTGGTTTACTGGCCATATAAGACAGCAAAAATAAAGTAACCGAAATAAAATCCCTTTGTTATTTTATGAGGAGTCTTTTCCATTTATCACTCTCCGCAAATTCTTTTATAATCTTATTTCTTTGTTCCAGTAAACGGCGCATATATCTTGTCAGGTAAAGGCTGTTGAACCATTCGCCCATTACACCATATGGCGAT